>JAQUZA010000455.1 GCA_028691595.1 Candidatus Rifleibacteriota bacterium | reverse complement strand
AAAACAACTGGGTTACCGGCGAAACCCATGATACCAACCGTCGTCTATTTACCCGGCAGGGCTACACTGCCGAAGAGCTGCCGCGTTCACTGAAAGAAGTATTTGCCCGTATTCACCCTGAAGATCTTGACCGCTCTCTCAAAATTATCTCGCAATACTTTGCCGGTGAAATACCCGTATACTATTCTGAGATGAGAATTCAAGCCAAAGATGGCACCTGGTGCTGGATAGCCAGTGCCGGCAAAGTTCTGGCACGCGATGAAAATGGCAATTTAACAAGGTTTGTGGGAATGAGCTATGATATTCACGCCCGAAAACTGGCAGAACAGGAACGTGAAGAAGCCATCCAGAAACTTCTGACAGCCCTTGCCGAAATAAAGACCTTGCGTGGCATTGTGCCAATTTGTGCTTCCTGCAAAAAAGTCAGAGACGACCAGGGCTACTGGAACCAGGTTGAAGCATATGTCTCAAAGCATTCCGAAATTCAGTTCACCCATGGCCTGTGTCCTGAATGCCTTAAGGCTCTTTACCCGGATTTCACAGACAAACCTCCCAGATGAATAAATGAAAAATCACCCTGCAGAGTGAAAGATCTACAAGATGAATCCAGAAGATAAAAAGAGTTCTCTAGCCAGCTGGGTTTTGAGTTTTGGCAGCCTGATACTGCTTTGCTCATGGGTCATCACTGCTGTTATTATCCACCAGGATCAGAAACTGGAACTCGTAAGGGCGGCCAAAACCACCAGAAACCTCTCTTCTGTTCTCGAGAAGCATATCTCTGGAATAATTTCACAGATTGAAAACTCACTGACTTCACTGCGGAACCAATGGGAATCTGGCATCAGCACTGAAGCTATGCGAAATCTGCTCAACCATCTGGTCATCTGCAGACCTGACTTTTTTAATCTTGTGTCGATTATCGATGCCGATGGTAACGTGGTCGTAACCAACCAGAAAGATTTTAAGCCCACTTTCAGCGGTGACCGTCCCTTTTTTCTCTATCATCAGACGAACCCCGACGAAAAAATGCTGATTGGCGGGCCGATCCTTGGTCGGGTAACCGGCAAATGGTATCTTCCCGTAAGCATGCGCCTCACCGACAAGCAGAAAAGCTTTGCCGGCGTTATTCTGGCCTCAATAAACCCGAATTATTTTTCCAAGATTTTTCGTGATGTTGATCTCGGCCCCGATTCGCTGATCTACCTGGCTGACCATAATGGTATCGTCTACAGCGGAATCAGCGGCGGCAAAGATCTCGAACTCGATGTCGTAATTCCAAAAAGCAAACTTGCAGGGATATTCAACCAGTCGGTCAGCCCGGAAGACAATGGCAGCAGCTTTCCTGACGAAATCAAGCGCATACGCAGCCGATTTTTTATCAGAAATCGAATGATGGCTATCTCGGTTGAGACTGGTTATGATAACTGGTTGCAACAGTCACGTTCCCGTGCGATTTATCTTATCGGGCTGCAAATGCTGCTTTCGATCTTTATTTTCATTGTTGTTTTCCGGCTGCGGCAGGCTATAATTTTGCGGGAAGCAACCAGCAATGAGCTCGACCATTACTTTTCGTCAGCGCTCGACCTGCTTTGTATTGCCGACAAAGGTGGCAGGTTTGTCAAAGTTAACCGCGAATGGAAGAACACCCTGGGCTATACTGCAGAAGACCTCGAAAACCATACAATCTTTGATTTTGTGCACCCTGACGATATGCAGCTTAGCCTGGATGCCTTTAACAGATCATCATCCCAGGAAACCGGATTCAATCTGATCAATAGATACCGCTGCAAAGACGGATCTTATCGCTGGATAGAGTGGCGTTCATCAGCGCACGGCCAGCAGATTTATGCTGCCGCCCGTGATATCACCGATCAGAAAATTGCCGAGGAAGAGCGCCTTAAGCTGCAGAAGCTCGAAAGCATTGGCACCCTTGCCGGTGGAATTGCCCACGATTTTAACAATCTTCTCATGGCTCTATTTGGCAATCTTGAATTGACAAAAATGCGCCTGCCCGAAGATCACCCGGCGGCCAAAACTCTTGCAGATGCAGAAAAAGCCATGGAAAGGGCTACGCGCCTGACCAACCAGCTTTTAACCTTTGCCCGAGGCTGGGAACCGGTCAGACAGATTGTCAATATCGGCGAACTGATTCAGGAGGGAGTGAAGTTTGATCTTTCGGGCCGCAATGTTCAGGCAGTTTTTGACCTGCCGGGTGATCTCTGGTATGCAGATATCGATAAAGGCCAGATACAGCAGGTTATTTCCAACCTTGTCATCAACTCGGTTCAGGCAATGCCTGAAGGCGGAAAAATTGAGGTCAAACTTGCAAATTCCAGTCTAAAAACCGGCGAAATTGCGAACCTCAAGGCAGGCAACTACGTCAAAATCACGTTTAAAGACGAGGGAGCCGGTATTCCACCCGAAAACATCAGCAGGGTTTTTGACCCCTACTTTACCACCAAGAAAGCAGGTTCAGGCCTTGGTCTGGCAACAACCCATTCAATAATTTCCAAGCACGATGGTTTTATTGGTCTTGAATCAAGCACAATAACCGGCACAATCTTCACCATCTTTCTACCGGCAGCATCTCGTGAATGTGTGCTTAATCCGGTCGCGAAGAACAATTCTGATAATGAAGTTAAAACTTCAGGCCATATTCTGGTTCTTGACGATGAAGAGGCCCTAAGAACACTTCTGACAAAAATTCTGCAAAAGATGGGGCACAGGGTTGAAACGGTCGCTGAAGGTGCAGAGGCTGTGAAGCTTTATCAGCAGGCCGGTAAAATCGGTGAACCCTTCGACATTGTAATCATGGACCTCACCATCCCCGGAGGCATGGGTGGCAAGGAAGCTGTTAAAGAAATACTTAAAATTGACCCGGCAGCCAAATGCATTGTTTCAAGTGGCTATTCTACTGACCCGGTGATGGCAAATCCGCTTCAATATGGTTTTAAAGGCGTTGTAGAAAAGCCCTATGCCCAGGCCCGCCTGAAAGAACTGCTTCAAAGCCTCTTAGTGAACTGAAATCAAGCAGAAATAATTTGTGTATCTTCAAAAACAAATATCATTATTAAGACCTGAGCAGCTTGTCGGGCATGGGCAGAATAATCCTTGACGATAAAGAAAATGATTAAATATATTAAACAGGCAACCCAAACCTTAGCCGTAAAAATACAGGAGAACAAAATGCCGCAAGCTCTAAAACTTGCAAATGGCCTGCGAAAAGCAGCAATGTGGAGCGAACGACTACTTGCAATCTCAATATTTGCTGGTATGGCGGTCTTTTTTTATCATTCATTTTTTGCTCTCTCAGCCATAGACTGGGATCATTCAGAATCACTCTACGAGTTGATCAACCGTATTCTCCTGCTCGCCATCTGTCTTGAGCTTGTTAAAACACTCATTACTCACGAACTTGAGGCGTTGCTTGAACTTCTGGCTTTTGTTGTAGCCAGAAAAACCCTCAAACC
>JAQUZA010000454.1 GCA_028691595.1 Candidatus Rifleibacteriota bacterium | reverse complement strand
AATAGAGAACCCAGAATCAGCAAGCTGCCTTCTGGCAAGGGCAAAACTGTGTGCCAGCGGGTTATCTGTCTCCCTGAAAAGAGCAATATAGCTGAATAGTGGCTGGCCATCAGGAGACAGAACCTGCTGTCTGGCACTAAAAATACGCCCTCCGCCAGATTTTTCACTGAAACCTGAGGTAAAGTCTTCGTCAGCATCAAGAGGGTTAAGGTAGGTGCCAAAAATTGAGGTGGCAAAGCTCTTCAAAATTTTTCGATTACTGGTTTGCTTTTCACCGGGTTTTCTGCCCGCAATGCTTAAACGACGGTATTCAGCTAAAATTTCGCGTGCAGCACGTAAGCCAGGCATTGGGTAATCTGAAGAACTGGTTGTATCAGTAAAAACCCTGGTATTGTTTAAATTATTTCCGGCGGCAATGAGCAAAAGAAGTTGATGATTTTTCAATCTGCCGAACAGGCGGAACAGGCGCTCTGAAACATTATTTAAAGCAGTCTGGTCGGGTATAAAACCGCTGCCTCTCTCTGGCAGGCCTGCGAGTCTTTCAATGTTTCTGATCTGGTTCGAAAAATACTCGTCATAATCACAGGCTCTCTGAAGCTTGTAATAGGTTTCAAGCATCAGATCAACCGTTCGGGTTCTGTTGGCATCAAGATTTTTGAATTCAGAATAATTCAGCAGACAAAAAATGGCTGCAGCCGGCAAAAGCACCGCCAGAACCCAGAAAAGCATCAGTCGTTCGAGTCTGATCTGCCTGGGCCGCAGTTGTCTGATTTTTGTCGTGGTAACAGAATTATCAGACATCGATGATTTGTTTGCTCAGTTTGAAGTTTGAGGCAAAATGTTCACCTCAGCAGGCAAAGCACGCTCAGACGGATTTTGCCCTTCAATTTCAAAACGATTGGTTAAAATTGATTTAATTTCCTGTGAAGAGGTAAGTTCAATTGCCGTTTTGCCCCGATTGTTCACGATGGCAAAGTCGGCACCGTTCTTGAGCAGGGCAACAACCATCGGCTTGTTGTTGTTCTTGGCAGCCAGATGCAGTGGAGTGTTGCCGTGAATGTCTTCCTGGTTGATATCGCAACCGTTGCTGATCAATACTTCAAACATCGTTGAATTTGAGTTTTCGCTGGCAATATGAATCATGCCTCTGGCAAAATTATTTTCCGCAAAAATATCTGCACCCCGGTTGATTAATTCAACTGCAAGCTCGTTTTGTGAGTCAGCTAGTGCATAATGCAGAACTGTATTGCCTGACCGGTCAGCAGCAGACAGATCCGGTTTGAATTTGAACATCTCGCGCACGAGGCCCTTCTGTTTAAATTCAATGGCATAGTGCATGGCATTTTTGCCGTTGACATCTTTAGAATCAAGATCAGTTGCGTTTTTTAAAAGGTAAGCAGCGGCCTGGAGCTTGTCATTGGCTATTGCCAGGCAGAGGGCGGGGGTTCCTGCGGGGCTGCTGATTTTAAGATCTGCTCCTTCGCTTTTAAGGCCGGCCAGTTGAACCGGGTCATCTCTGCTGATCGCTGCAAATACAGGATTTCTGCTGATGGGAATAGAAATTATCTCTTCGGGAGCAAAGAAGGGCCAGCCGTTGACCAGGCTGAATTCGCTGATCAGTTGCCCTTTATTGAATTTTGCACCCCGGCTGTGCAGATAATTGGTAATCTCCGGGCTTTTGCTGAAGGCCAGGTCACCCGGGGTCCAGCCATACACTATCTTTGCATCAGTGTCGGCTCCATTTTCGCAAAGTAGCACAGCAATTTTAAGATGGTCGCCCCGGGCGGCGTAATGAAGCGGGGTGAAGCCATTGTAGGCATCTGCTGAAGGATTTTCCCCGGCCTTGAGGGCTGCTTTGGCAACATTGTAAAAACCATAGGTGGCGGCGTGATGAAGGATCGTGTAACCATGGACAGTGGCAGCTTTGAGGTCGGCCCCTGACTTAAGCAGCACTTCAACTGCCTCGGCACTCTTGTTCTCAAGTGCGAGATGGAGTGGAGTGACCTGGTTTTTGTCGCGAGGGCTGGCCGGTTCGCCCAGTTTAAGAAGCTCAGCAAGCAGTTCGTGCCGGTTCAGGGCTGCAGCTATGTGGATGATTCCGCGGCCCTGTGAAGAATCGATGATGCTTCTCAATCTTCCGCTTTTGAATGATGTCAGGATTTCTTCGTCAGACCTGCTGTTGAAGAACCTGGTTGTTTCATCGCCAACTTCAGTATTTGAAGATACTCTTGCGGAATTTGTCTTGTCTTTATTATCTTCTGCTAAAAAATTAAGGGCTATTATAATCAGAACCAAAAAGAAAAAACCGCATCCGGGTTCCTTTTTCTTGTGGCCATATCTGGACATAAATCCTCCCCTGCCAAGTTATATTGAATTGTATCACAAAGGCTGTTAGAATGCCCTTAAAAATGGCTTCCCGGAAAGGAATTCGAAATGACTTTATTTAGAACTGATCTGCTCAAAGCTGGCCCTCCGGCCGATATTTCTGTGCCGCGCAAAAAGCACATGATGTGTCTCAACGAGAGTGTTCTCGATCCTTATCAGACCATCGACGAGGCTTTCCATCAGACAATGCAGCAGATAAGTCTGAACCGTTATTTCAACGGCGTGACCGGAGAATTGAAAAAACTGCTGGTTGAGTATGTTGGTCACGGTGTTGGCGATCACAACCTGTTATGGGGAAATGGTGCCGATGACATGCTGTTTGCAACCTTTCTGGCCGTTCGCGAGAACAATGACGCGTTTGCTCTTTCGCTCGCCCCTTCATATTTTGATTACTCGACCTATACACGCGCGGCTGGTCTTGGCATCAAATTCATGGACTTTCTTTCCGACTTTGATTTTGATGAAAAAGAATACGTAAAAATTCTCAATTCAGATAATTGCCGCCTTGGAATTCTATGTAATCCTAATAATCCCACCGGGCACCTTTTGAGCGAAGAAAAGATTCTTTATGTTTTAAACAACACCGTCAAGCCAGTTCTTCTCGATGAGACCTACTTTGAATTCAGTGGTATCACCTGGGTTGACCGTATAAAAGATTTCAGCAATCTGATAATTGTCAGATCGTTTTCAAAGTCTTTTTCAGCCGCCGGGCTGCGCTTCGGTTATCTGGTAAGTCAGGCGCAAAACATCGAAGAAATCCGCAAGGTTCAGACCATTTTTAATACCAGCATAATGGTTCAGGCTTTTGTGATGACCATGCTGATGAACAAAGATGTTTTTCTGAGCCACACACGTGAAGCGGTTGTTCTCAAACAACAACTGTTCACCGAAATGAGCCATATCGATGGGCTAAAGGTTTACCCGTCGCATACCAATTTTGTGACGTTCTCTGCCGGCGAGCGCTCTGGTGATCTTTTTGAACATCTCAAGAACAATGACGTGGCCATAAGAGATGTTGGTGCCCACCCGTTGCTGAAAAACTGCCTGCGCGTCAGCGTCGGCAGCATCGAGCAAAACCGCTGGTTCATCGAG
>JAQUZA010000453.1 GCA_028691595.1 Candidatus Rifleibacteriota bacterium | reverse complement strand
TTGCGGCCGACGAAAAAAAGCTGGCCATGGAACTGCTGATAAGAATAGCGGGCAATGCCGCCGCCGAGATCGAAAAATTACATGTTACAGCCGGCGAAAATGGCCGTGGGGGAAATCTATGAAGAACTTTGTACTATACTTCCTGGTTGGTATCGCGATTACCTGGTTTTTGGTTTCAACCATGCAGAAACAGCAGGGCGCATCCAGGGGTGGTGCTGGCCGTCGTGGTCCTGGTGGCGCGGCGGTCGTTGCGGTCGAAATTGCTCCTCTTACAAAGGGCAGTCTTGCTGACGAAGGGGTTTTTGTCGGCTCGATAGAACCTTTGTCAAAATTTATGGTTGCTCCCAAAATTGCCGGGCGCATCAAAAAACTTTTTGTAAACATTGGCGACCAGATAAAAAATGGTGCGACAATTGCCGCGCTGGATGACGAAGAATTGTTGCTCGGGGTTAAACAGGCCGAAGCAGACCTCGAGATTGCCCGTGCCAATTATAATGAGAGCGCTGGTCTTCTCGAAATTTCTCAACGTGAGCTTGACCGCGTCAAAAAAATGCGCGAACAGAAGGTTTCATCTGAGGTTGAAGTTGAAAATGCCCAGGCTTCACATAAGACGCGGCAGGCGAAGCATCAGGTTAATAAAGCCCTGTTGAGCCAGAAAGAAGCTGCTCTCGAAACATCTAAACTGAAGCTTGCATACGCGACAGTTGACGCCTCATGGTCTGGTGATGCCGGCCCCCGCTTTGTTGCCGAAAGGTTTCAAAACGAAGGCGCGATGATCAATGCGAATTCGGCTGTTGTTTCGGTTATCGATATTGCCACGCTGACCGGCGTTATCGATGTTGTTGAAGGTGATTACTTTAAAATCAGCAATGGTCTGCCGGTCGAAATTGAACCGGCGGCTATTCCGGGGGCTAAATTTCAGGCCCGGGTTTTGCGAATTGCCCCGCTTCTCGATGAGGCTTCCAGGCAGGCGCGCATTGAGCTTGAACTCGCCAATACAGACTATACACTCAAGCCCGGTATGTTTTTCAGGGCAAAAATTGTCTATGAACGCCATGATTCGGTAATTATCGCGCCGGCTGAATCGCTGGTAAGACGCAACGACCGCGAAGGCGTGTTTCTTGTCGAACATGACAAGAATATCGCCAGGTTTGTGCCGGTCGAAGTCGGGTTCAGAGAAGATCGCAAGGTGGAAATAGCCTCGCCAACTCTGGCCGGTGATGTGGTTGTGCTCGGGCACCATCTGCTTGAAGATGGCAGCAGCATCAGGCTGGTCAGCAAAAATGGCGCGCCGAAAGAGGCCGGTGCAAAACCAGCAGATGGTAGACCAGGAAAGGGTAAGGCAAACGGAAAGGGCGGTCAGCAGCAATGAAACTGACACAGATTTCGGTTAACCGCCCGATCGGTATCACCATGGTCATGTGCATGGTGCTGATATTCGGTGCCGTTTCACTATACAAGCTTCCCGTCGATCTGATGCCGGATATCACTTACCCTACCATTACCGTTTCGGCATCGTATTCGAATGCCAGCCCCACCGAAATTGAAACCCTGATTACCAAGCCAATTGAGCAAGCCATCGCCGCGGTTCCGGGGGTTGAAGAAATCACTTCGACTTCGCGTGAAGGTGCAAGCAGGGTGCGAATATCGTTCGCCTGGGGAACCGACCTCGATGCCGCCTCAAATGATCTTCGTGACCGTCTTGACCGCATTCTGAGCCGTTTGCCTGATGACGTTGACCGCCCAAGTATCAGAAAATTCGATGCCGCAGCTTTTCCGGTTCTTATAATCGGGGCGGCCAGCGATCTCGACCCGGTTCAGATGCTTGAATTGATCGAAGAGCAGGTTAAATATCGAATAGAGCGAATTCCTGGAGTGGCGGCCATTGATGTTATGGGTGGCAATAAACGCGAAATTCAAGTTAACATTGATATAAACCGGGTCAAGGCGATGAAGATTTCGCCAGATCAGTTAATTTCGAGGCTGAGAGCCGAAAATCTCAATCTTCCTGCCGGGCTTATCGAATCGGGCAATTATGAACTGCGGCTGCGAACTCCCGGAGAATTCAGAGATGTTGAAGAGATTGCCGGGCTGGTGGTGGGTGAAACCGCCGGCAAGCTGATAAGATTGCGTGACGTGGCCGACGTTCGCGACCGTTGGGAAAAACGCCGCAGCATTGTGCGCATCAATGGCAAGCCCGGGGTGCGCATTATGGTCAACAAACAGTCAGGCAGCAACACCGTTGCTGTAGCCAACGCGGTCAAATCAGAAATTGCCCGCATCAACGAAGAGATACCGCAGTTGCGTCTCAGTGCCGTTGTTGATACCTCAAAGTATATTCAGCAGTCGATCAATAACGTCAGCTCTTCTGCTGTTTATGGCGGTCTTCTGGCAATTATCATTCTGCAGTTTTTTCTCGGAAACATTGCCAGCACCGCAATAATTGCCGTTGCCATACCGGTTTCGATCATTGCAACCTTTGCCCTGATGTATTATTTCGGGTTCACCCTCAACATCATGTCACTTGGGGGCGTAGCTCTTGGAATCGGTATGCTGGTTGACAACTCGATCGTGGTTCTTGAAAACATTTTCAGGTATCGTGAGAAGGGTTTGCCGATGATGAAGGCCGCCGTAGAAGGTGCTGCTGAAGTTGCCATGCCGGTTCTGGCCAGCACCTTGACCACCGTGGTAATTTTTCTGCCTTTGCTGTTTGTCGAGGGAATGACCGGGTTAATGTTCAAGCAGCTGGCCTATATAGTTTCGTTTTCTTTGTTGTGCTCGATGGTCATTTCACTAACCATAGTGCCAATGCTGAGCTCACGTTTTCTTACGTTAAATGGCAATCTCAGGCGCAATGCCTTTAGAAGACTTTCTGACTGGGCCATCGGCCTGATAGTTTCTGCGCATGGCCGTGCTTTGCGCCTGGTGTTAAATAATCGCAAACTGACGGTTTTTATTCTTGGCATCATTGTGGCCCTCACCGCATCACTTGCCCGTGGAATCGGAACTGAACTCATGCCGACCGCTGACGAAGGCGAAGTTCGGGTGACCATAGAACTTGAAGAAGGTACCCGTCTTAGTCTTGTCGAGCAAATTTTTCTTAAGGCAGAAGAGATAATTCTCAAGAACCTTCCCGAAGCCGAAACAGTATTTGTGAATGTCGGTGGTGGCATGGGCGGCGGCGGTGGTTCACTCAATTCCGGTCAGATAAGAATTCCGCTCAAAGCCTCGGCAAAACGCAGCAAAAGCAGTGCTCAGACTGCTGCTGAACTGCGAAAAATGCTGGCGGGTCTCCCTGGCGCTGAGATAAGAACCAGAGAAGGCCAGGGAATGTTCATGATGCGCATGGGAAACGCCGATGCCGATAAACTCGAGGTGCAGATCCGTGGTTTTGACCTTAATACTGCTGATGCCCTCGGAGTTGAAGTTGAAAAGCTTCTGAAGAGTATCGAAGGCATTACCGATGTCAAACTTGGCCG
>JAQUZA010000452.1 GCA_028691595.1 Candidatus Rifleibacteriota bacterium | reverse complement strand
TATAAAAATATGAGAAACCGCCGCCGCCGGTGGCGTGAACGTATTCAGTTACGCGTGAAAGCAGGCAGGTATGGTCACGTTGCTCTGCGTCGAACATAGTCGGGCGTTCTTTGACCAGCTTGAGAAGATTTTTAAAATTCTTGCCGTATTCGACAAAAAATGGCTTGGCAAAGTCAGAAATGATGCCTTTTACCGGCTCGATTGCCCAGTCACCCTTCAGGCCCATCAGGCAGAGAAAATCTGTATAATCGTCGCGGGTGCCGGTCAGAGTCGCGATGCCATGCGCAAGAATCGAGGTTGAGCACCAGGTATAAGACGGTAGACTCGGGTTGAAGAAAGTGCATTTCTCGGGCACAACCGGTGATGGATGATGATCCACGATATAAACCGGTAATTTCTCTGAGTAATTGTTATAAGGAGCGAGAGTGCCTTTATCTAGCAGAAAGATCGCATTAGCTTCAGGGGTTTCTTTTAGAGCCTTCTCAAGCTGGTCGGGCTGAAGCATAAAACCTTCAGGAAACCTGGCCGTTACTTTCCAGCCCTTATTCTGTAGAATACGTTTAAAAATCAGACCGCTGGTGATACCATCGGGATCGTCATGACTGAATACGAGGGCTGTTCCCTGCGGGTTTTCGATGACCTGCAGAATTTTCTGCAGCCCCGGGTTGTTAGCCTTGATGTTTTCCCATTGTGATTTGTGCCCCTCGATATTTTTGAATTCTGTTTGCAAAATGACCGCTTCTTCCATAATACATCCTTTCGGTTATTTCAATTACCCGAAAAGTATAGTTTGTATTAAAGTCTCTGGTCAACTACAAATCTATAATCACGCGAATCTTTTCCACCTATAAAAAGACGGATATTACCGTGGCGGTCAGTTCGATAAAGCTTGGTGCCAACCCTTTCATAATGGGAAAGTGCCCGCGGTGAGGGGTGCTTGAAAGCATTGTTGCGGCCCACGCTGATTACCCCGGTTTCAGGTTTGACCAGCTGCAGAAAAGAAAGATAATCGCTGGTATCTGAGCCATGATGTGGCACTTTAATAATCTGGCTTTGCAGTCCTTCGCCGTATTTCATGATCTCGCGCTCGGCATCTTCTTCGATATCGCCGGCCAGAAGGGTTTGGACTTTTCCGTAGCGCAGCAGCAGCACAATTGAAAGATTGTTTACATCAGAATATTCTTTTGAGTTAGTTGGCTTTTCGGGGTTCAGCACCTGAACAAACATCTCACTGCCCCATTCGAGAACATCACCGGCCCTGACACTGACACGGGGTATTCTGCTCTTTTTGCAGATTTCATCGTAGGTCTGCCAGGCTTCTGCGTTAAAAGTCGTTGGTGTTTCGTAGATTTTATCGATGTCGAAAAGACGCAGAACCGGAATCAACCCACCAAGATGGTCATTGTGCCAGTGAGTAATGACCAGCCCGTCTAACTTCGATATTTTCTGGGTTCGCAGGTAATTTTGAATCAATTCGCGGCCCTCGCGCCTGGCATCGGCCACCGGCACATTTATGCCACCGTCGATAAGATAAACTTTTCCTCTGGGGGTTCTGATAATGACCGCATCACCCTGCCCGACGTTAACAAAATCAATCCTCAGTTCAGGGTTCAGGCCGGCATTAACCAGGCCGCCATGATCGGGGCTGAGCACCAGCGCCCAGATAAAAATAGCAACTATCAGCAGCAGAACGAAGACGAAGTTGGTCTTTTTCGACTGAAAAGATTTTTGTTCGAAGCCAAACCTGCTCATGTTGCTACCTCACCTCAACAAGATCGATGAATTTTTTCAGGGTCTTGTCGGTCAGGCCCGGCACTTCTTTAAGGTCTTCCAGTGAAAACAGGCCGCCGTTCGAATCGCGGAAACTGACGATTTTTTCAGCCAGATTCTTGCTTACACCCGGCAGGGCATTTATATCTTCGATACTGGCAAAATTCAGATTGAGTTTTTCGCCCCAGGCAGCCTGACCGGCATGGCCGCCCACAGCGGTTGCGTAATTTTCAAGCATGCGAATTCGCTTTTTGGTCATGCCTTTAACGTTAAGCAGTTCATTAAGATCTTTTATTTCGCCACGTTCTTTTACGTAGTCAAAAATTTTCTGCGCCAGGCCTGGTGTCATCTGCGGCAGTGCTTTGATGCTTCTGAGGTCGGTGCGGTTCAGGTTGAGTTTGCCGGCATTTTCAGTAACATTGTAAGCGTCACCCTTAACCAGGACTGAATAGTCGGTAAGCCCCGCAATATGCGCAATCTGCAGCAACAATTGCCGGCTTTGCTGATTTGCAGCCGAAACCCTGACAATAAGCATAAGAAACCCTGTGCCGATCAAGGCGATCAACATTGCAAAGGCAAGTTTTTCTAGGCGGGTCAAAACCATAAACTCACTGCTCCTTCACGAAGACGTTTGTCTTCAGGGAGTTTCGATTCTGGTCAACCTGTATGGCACCGTTTTCGGAGGTCAGATAAACGGGAAAAGGCCATTGGCGGAATTTTGGCAGATAGCTGCGACTTCGCGAAGTAATACTGCCGCTCATATGATAGTTTTCCATTAACCAGGTCGATGGAAACCTGAAACTGACCGCGATTCCTTCGGGTGGGCCGGCCCGGACAAATTTTTCGAATGCATCCAGGGGGTAAGGAAGGTCGGCGACAAAAATAAAGTCGGGTTTGAACTTCACGACTTCGGCAAGGGGGTGGGCATTGCCTGCAACAAAAAGATAGTTTTTATCGTTATGGCTGATTTTAAGAATCAAGCCATCGTAATACTGCTGAAAGCTGCCGTCAGCAGCCGGAGCCGCGGGGTAAAGCACCTCGATGCGGCCGGCTGCGTCATTGATCTGATCGCCTGCAGCAACACGCTGCACTGGTATTTTATAGCGATGAATGTCTTCAATCAGATGATTGTAAGAATCGTAGGCGAGTTCCCAGAAGTAGGCTGGCGGCACACCTGCATTCATACCGCTTCTTAATTTTTTCTCAAGTTTCAGGTCACCAAGCAGAAACGTGCGCACATATTCTTCAAAAGTCACGCGGCGGCCGTCTTCCGGTAGCGGAAAGGGCGCATAAATCTTCTTAACCCGATAATTGGCCAGAACCGAACGTAGCCCTGATATTCTTTCGGGTAGTGCCGAACTCAAAAAGACGGCCTCGACCTCGCGGGCCTGCTTGCCTGACAGAGCCGGCTGAACGACACGTTCACCCCTGTCACTACCGGCCAACGGGTCATTCAGCCCGGAATCGACAAGGGCAACACGCCCGGCATTTTCGATCATAAGAGATGAGCCATAACCCACATCGAGCATGGTAAGGCGTATTTCAGGGGTTCTTTCGAACCGGCTCAAGACCACAACTCCGGCGGCAACGATACCGATAAAAACGAAGATACCCAGTGCCGTCAAGGCATTACGGTATTCTTCGTCTTCGAGAAGATCAACGACAGCGGCATAAATAGCAATCACCCAGGTTTTAATGTCTGAATAAAAATATACC
>JAQUZA010000451.1 GCA_028691595.1 Candidatus Rifleibacteriota bacterium | reverse complement strand
ATGCTCAGTCGATATGGGAGCGCCAGCCGCTCGAACACCTTGCCAAAGAAGGCCAATTGCACGCTTTTAAGCATGAAGGCTTCTGGCACCCGATGGATACCATTCGTGACAAGAACAAACTTGACGAACTCTGGGCCTCAGGAAAAGCTCCCTGGAAGGTTTGGTGATTGATTGAAAAGTCTTTTTTCAGGTATTTTTTCTGGAAAAACCGTTCTGATAACAGGGCATACCGGTTTTAAGGGTGCCTGGCTGTCTCTCTGGTTAAAGCTTCTTGGGGCAAAAGTGGTTGGTTATTCTCTTCAGCCACCGACACAGCCTTCTTTGTTCTCTGAGCTTGGGCTCTGTGATAGTATCTGCCATGTAATCGGTGACATCAGGGATCTGGAAAACCTGCAGAAGGTTTTCGCCCAAAACAGGCCCGAAATTGTTTTTCATATGGCCGCTCAGCCTCTGGTCAGGCTGTCGTATGAGCAGCCGATTGAAACATATTCGACAAATATTATGGGCACTGTGAATCTACTTGAAGCAGTTCGCCAAACGTCTTCGGTCAGAGCCTGTGTGTGCGTTACCAGCGATAAATGCTACGAGAATAAAGAATGGCCGTATGCATATCGCGAAAATGACCAGATGGGCGGCCATGATCCCTACAGCGCCAGCAAGGGCTGTGCAGAGCTGGTTACAGCATCATTTCGTCGCTCGTTTTTCCCACCCGAAAAGTTTTTGCGGCATCAGGTTTCGCTTGCGACAGCCCGTGCGGGCAATGTTATCGGGGGTGGCGACTGGGCTCTTGACAGGATTTTCCCTGATGCGGTGAGGGCTCTTTCCTCCCATGAAGCTGTTCCGGTTAGAAACCCATTCGCGATCCGGCCATGGCAGCACGTATTAGAGCCGTTGTCAGGGTATTTGTGGTTGGCGGCAAAGTTGTCTGAGGCTGGCCCTGATTATGCTGATGCCTGGAATTTCGGGCCGCTGGCCACGGGAGCTGTAAACGTTAGGTCTATTGTAGAAAAAATTGTCGATGTATGGGGCAGCGGCAGCATAAACGATCTATCGGCAGGCCAGAAAAATGCCCCGCACGAGGCAAATTTTCTTAAACTCGACTGCTCTAAGGCCATGGGTCAGCTTGGCTGGCAACCTGTTTTTTCTGTGGATGATGCCGTCGAGTTTTCGACTTCATGGTATAAGCATTTTTATTGTTCTGAAAATTTTTCGGCTCGCCAGTATTCTGAGTCGCAGATTGAATCTTACTCAGAAAGAGCCAGACAGCTGGGTGTCAGCTGGGCAAAGCGTTAAGGGAGAAAATATGCAGGCATACAGAACCATTCAGGATGTTTCTGATGATGGCTTCGTAAAGATTAAAGTGCCGTCTGGTATGGGGCAGCGGGTGGAAATTATTCTGCTGCCATCTGAAAAAGACGGTGAGAAGACAGTTGATGGGTCGCTTACCGCAGGAATGCATAGCCAGAACGGTTTTTGTCTGCAGGTTCTGGCAGCTGAAGAAGAGGATGTCTGGAATGACCTTTAAAGGATCAATTTTTAAAATTCCTTTCCCTTTCTCAGACAGTCAGGCCAGAAAGTTCAGACCGGCTCTTGCCATCTCTGAACCTGACAGCCATGGCGACGTTGAATTCCTTTTTATCACCGCAAAGTGCTCAGAGAACTCTGATCGATTGATGCAGCTGAGCTCAAATGATTTTGCCGGCAGCCCCCTGCCGTTTCCTGCTTTTCTGCACCTGGGCAAGCCCTTTCTTTTGCCTGAAAGTATCGTAGCAAAAAAGCTTGCGACAGTTTCGTCTGCCATGCTCGAAAAGGTATTGAGAAGGCAGGTCTTGATCGCAACTGAGCAGCATTTTGAGACGAAACACAAAAAAACAGAAAACTCGTTCAAACCCGGCGATCCGGTGCGTTATGCTGGCCGACATTTTGACGAAAAAGAACTGGTGAACCTCGTTGATTCATCACTTGATTTCTGGCTCACTGCCGGTAGATTTTGTGATGCTTTTGAAGCTGATCTTGCTGAATATGTCGGCAGTGCCAATGCTTTGCTGGTTAATTCAGGATCATCAGCGAATCTGGTGGCTTTTTCCGCTTTGACTTCGCCAAAGTTAAAGGATAGACAGATAAAGGCCGGCGATGAGGTAATTACCGTTGCTGCCGGTTTCCCCACAACTGTTGCGCCTATTATCCAAAACCGGGCAGTGCCCGTTTTTGTTGACGTTGAGCTTGGTACTTATGTGCCGACCCTTGCGGGCATCGAAGCTGCCATTGGTCCAAAAACCAGGGCGGTTATGGTTGCGCACACCATGGGTGTTCCTTTTCCGGTTGCTGAGGTAAAAGAACTTTGTCGCAGGCACAAACTCTGGCTGATAGAAGATAACTGCGATGCCCTGGGAAGCATTTACGATGGCCGGCAGACTTCGACTTTTGGCGATTTTGGCACATTCAGCTTTTATCCGGCACACCACATTACCATGGGCGAGGGCGGCGCTGTTGTTACCGATAATGATGATCTTGCCAATATTGCCAGAAGTTTTCGCGATTGGGGCAGAGATTGTAACTGTCGTGGCGGCCAGAATAACAACTGTGGCAAGCGGTTTTCGCAGCAGTTTGGCTCGTTGCCTTTCGGTTACGACCATAAATATGTTTACAGCCACATCGGCTATAACCTGAAGGTGACCGAAATGCAGGCGGCCATCGGGCTGGCGCAGCTTCAAAAACTGAACTCGTTCGTTGAAGCAAGAAAATACAGGCATGCGAAACTCGCTGCCGGTTTGAAGAAACACGAAAAGTTTCTAATACTGCACACTGCCCCTGCCAAGGCTGATCCTTCATGGTTTGGTTATGTAATTACGGTGCGTCCGGATGCCCCTTTCTCAAGAAACGAGCTGACAGCCGCTCTTGAATCAGCAAAAATAGAAACCCGCAACCTGTTTTGCGGTAATCTGCTGCGTCACCCTGCCTATGAAAAAATTGAACATCGGGTGGTCGGTTCGCTCGATAATACCGATCTGATAACTTCCAATACCTTTTTATCGGGGTTTATCCTGGTTTAAACGACCAGATGCTCGATTACGTAATCGCCACTTTTGATGCCTTCATTGGAGAATACCGGTGAAATCTTCAGACTATATTATCAGATACCTTCACTCCAGGGGGGTAGAGGTGGTGTTTGAAGTAATCGGGGGTATGACTACCCACTTGATCGATTCTTTGTGCCTGTTTGAAAAGATTCGGGTGATTCCGGTTCATCATGAGCAGAGTGCTGCTTTCGCAGTCGATGCCTATGCCAGAATAAAGGGCAAGCCTTGTTTCGCCATGGCAACGAGCGGGCCGGGGGCAACGAACCTGCTTACCGGCATCGGAAGCTGTTATTTTGATTCTACCCCCGGGATATTCATTACCGGTCAGGTTAACACCTTCGAACAGAAGGGGCGCAAAAAAGTCAGACAAAGCGGGTTTCAGGAAACTGACATTGTTGCAGTTGCTG
>JAQUZA010000450.1 GCA_028691595.1 Candidatus Rifleibacteriota bacterium | reverse complement strand
AATAATTTTGCGTTGCAGCATTGGCGTTATGACCCCGACATTATGCTGATGCCGCAGCGTAGCTTTACCAGCCTTGAGTAGATACAGTTGTTCTGATTCCCGGGTTCTCGAGACTATTCTTGTCATCACCGCGGGGATGACTCACAAGGAGGCTAATCTTGAACTCATCTTTGACAGAGGCGTAGTTGTAAAGGGTCTACTTTTAGCGACCGGATCAATTGCAGAGATACGACAGAACTTTTTGGTTGGGATTTTGGGAATCTGTTGGCGGAAATTTGCCTTTGAGGTCGCCTGGTGTTAGTATTTTTCAATGAATGAACTACATAATGTAGATATTGCACCGCGGCAAAAAGTTGTGATGGCTGCTCAGACCGGTTTGTTTCTTGCTGTGTTGCTGGCCATACAAATGATTGGTCTGCCAAATTTTTTGACCGGTACAATTGTTAACTCTATTTTTATCTTTGTGCTGCTTTTAACCGGTCTGAGGCACGCATTGCTGCTCGCCGTTTTAAGTCCTCTTGGCGGCATCCTTTCCGGTCACCTGCCTGCACCAATGTATCCGGTTCTTCCGGTAATTATCTGCGGTAATATTGTATTTATTGCGACCTATCAATGTCTGGCTGCTCGAAGCGTCTTTGTCCGGCTGTTTTTCCCGGCAGCCTTAAAAGGCTTTATCATTGGGGTAACAGGCTATTTTGTCATTTACACATTTGGAATTCCAGAGCAGGCTAAATGGCTGATACTACCGGTTCTAGGGATTCAATTTTTTACAGCTTTCGCTGGAGCCCTGGCCGCTGAGAACTTTTTTCAGGCGTTGAACCGCTCGCGTGGCAATTCGCTCTGAGTGCCTGCTTTTTTCTCCCAGTCTGAGAGTATTGAATGAGCGAGATTGATGATTTCCGGGTCTGTTTCATCTTGCAGCAGTGAAGTTATCAGTTCACGGCATTCAATGTCTGCGACCCTGCCGATAGCTCTTAAAGCCTGGTAGCGTTCGGAGTTTTCTTCGCTTTCAAGCATCTGCTTCAACCGCAAAAAAATATTTTCAATTATTGATAAGGTCACCAGACCAGGTTGCTCGGAATAACCCGGAAACAGTCTTCTGAATTTTCTCGCGGCTGCCAGAAAATAGACGGCAAAAGCCGCAGAAGAACGCTTGCCACTATTGTCAGATTTTAACAGATCATAAAGGCACGACAATGTCTGCTGGTCGTCGGCCAGCCACAGGCCAAGCAGAGCATTCGCACACACTCTCGGAGCAGAGTCATAAACAAGTTTTTTTAAATGTTCGCTTTTATCGGGTATGTCGAGGGTGATGAAAGCTTCTACGGCATTGGCGCGCACCCGATCATCGCTATCGGTGAACAGAGAAGCAAAAAAGCTTCCTGTCTGCTGGTCCCGGGCCAGACCAAGAATACTTATGGCTGTTGACCTGATTTCTGGCTCTTTGCTGTTGATGACGAGATTGCGCAGATACTCTTTGATATCAGCATTCTGAAGAGCCATGAATGGCGAAAGAGCTTTGACTGCCTCGCGTCGATAAGAACAATCGGGGTCTTCAATGAATTTTTTAAGAAAGCCGAAACCTTCTGCTGTGCCCGTAAGGCCAAAAGCCTGGATAACTGAAATAAGAGCGCGTTCAGAAGAGCCACTTTTAAGGCGCTCGCAAAAATAGGCCAGGTTGGCAAAACCACAAATATTAAAATGATCAGCGGCATTATCATCGCTGCCGCCCGCCTTTTCGTTCTGGAAAGGTTTAAATAGCAGGTAGTCGCGCGCGGCGGTCATGAAATTCTGGTCGGTCACCGGCATGAATGCATTGGCACGCCCGCAGAGTTCTGCCGCTTTGCGAGCGGCTGTGAGAACCGGGCCAATAACCGAAAAGTCTGATTTGGCTCTGTTGCCAATATGACCAATGATGACCTGACCGTGGCTGAGCCCTGTTTGCATGCTTATTTCTTCAAGGCCGAGTCTGGCTGCTCTGCAGTTATAGACACTAAGCCTGTCGCGTGCTGAAAGGGCAGCAAAGCCGGCGCGCATCGGTGCTGGCCATGAGTCATTCTTGTTGATCGGGAAAATCGCAGTCACAAAGCCGGCTCCAAGCTTGTCGATCAGGCCATTTGCTCTGGCAACGATCTCACTGGTCTGTGTTTAAAAACGGTTCAAAGTATCAACCGCTTCGGATGGTGAGCTTCTCGAAACAAAACCGTTGAAGCGAAAAAGTTCAAAATGCAGAACGACCGCCTCAATGGTTTGGCCAGAAAAATTACGGCCTGCCTGAGCCGGGTTATTGTCAAATATTTTCCGGGTGATGAAATTGCCGGTGTTTTCACGGTCTTTGAGAATACTAGACAACCGGTTGAATGACGAAGCCAGCTCGCCGAATTCGTCAGAGGACTTCACCGTTGACTGGTAACTGTAATCACCATGGCTGATTGATTCAACTGACCTCAGGATTGAATTTAGAGGGCTGAGAAGGGTCGCTGAGATTCCATAGGCGATCAGAAGCCCGACGAGAATTAAAACAGCACCTAGAGTAAGATTATAAAAAAGAAGATTTCGGATGTGGTCGTATTCGTCGTCGATGGTAAAGCCGGCACGAATCAACCCGTAACGTTTGCCGCCAATTATTATGGGCACTGAGGTGTCGTAGACTGGTGACCCGGCACCACGGGCGCGTCGTATCGAAAGGTCAGAAGAATAGAGTGCCGCACGTGACCAGGCATCAGAAAAATACCTGCCCTGGGTATTCGGCATGGTGCTGGAAATGATTCGCCCCTGATTATCAAGAATCATGCAGTAGTCAATCTTTTTAAGTTTGACAAATTCTTTCAGTGAATAGTCTATTAATTGATAGTTTCCTCTTATAATGTCTTCGCCCATGGAAAGGGCGATCATGCGCCCGAGGAGCCTGCCGCTGTCCTGGGCCCGGCTGAGGCTGGTGTCTTTGATCTGAATGGTTACCAGATAGACCGAAATCAGCATTATAAAAACTATCAGCAGCGTAAAAGCAACAGCAATTTTTTGTCTGAAGCTCACCGAAAAACTTTGGGCCCGGTTGTCTGCCTGCTGTTCAAGGCTCATTGATAAACTCCTTTTCAAGGGAGTCGAAAACGGCCTCATCTGGTTGGCGTGTGGTGAACATCCCTGAGAATGCTTCGCTTGCCTGTTGTTGTGCGCCAAACTTCATCAAATTGCCGACGATTGTCTGTACAAAAGGGTTGGGTCTGGATGTGCTGATAATATAAACTCCCCCTGGAAGCGGCGGGCTTTCATGAATAATTTTCATGCCGTCTCTCGTCTCTTTTGATTGCTCGAGAAAAAAGTTGCTGGTCAAAACTATGCAGTCGAACTGGTCATTCTGTAGCCCCAGAATAGAATCGCTGTAATTGTCAGAATAGAATTCCTGTCTGAAAAAATCACTGTGTGAAATGCTGCGCTTCTCGAGTTCTTTGAGAGGAGTGAGCATGCCTGGCAACTGGTCTGTGCTT
>JAQUZA010000449.1 GCA_028691595.1 Candidatus Rifleibacteriota bacterium | reverse complement strand
TATGGATGAAGGCTGTGTCGTCGCTCTGACCACCGATCACCCGGTAATGCCAATCGAAAGCCTGAGTGTTGCTGCCGCAATGTGCGTGCGCCATGGGCTCGACGAAGAACGTGCCATAAAAGCCATTACCGAAAATCCAGCCATTATTCTTGGTCTCGACAAGCGCCTGGGCAAACTTGAAATTGGTTATGATGCCGATGTGGTTGTCTGGGATGGCCACCCGCTCGATACCAGATCAAAAACTGAAGCAGTATTTGTCGATGGCAACAAGGTGATCTGATAAAGGTTTCCGCTAACCTCTAAATTCGAAAGAGGCCCTAAATGTCTATTATCTTTAATAACGTTCGCATCAGTATGAGCGGCAAGTTTTTCCCGGGGCAGAAAGTGCTCGTTGAAAAGGGAAAAATCAATATGGTCAGCTCCAGCATTCATAAGAACGTTGAAAAAAATATAGAATGCAACCAGAAATACCTGGTTCCTGGTTTGATCGACGCTCACAGTCATCTTGGCCTGTTCGACAGTTGTTCTCCCATGAACGACATGGCTGAGCCATACCCCGAAATAACCCCGCATCTCCGCCCTCTCGATGGCATTAAAATGCGTGACCGGGCAATGGAAGACGCACGCCGTGCCGGTATCACCACCTGTATGGTTTGCCCTGCCTCCGAACTGCCTATCTCTGGTATATGTTCAATTCTCAAGACCAACGGCAATTCTGCCGATGTGGGCCTGATTGTTGAGCAGGCAGGGGTTCTCATGTCATTCGGAGAAACGCCCAAAATGAATGCAGTGCGTGGCGAAAAGCCCCACTCCACCAGGATGGGTATGACCGCCCTCATCCGGGAGACCCTGATGAAAGTTCAGGATTACTATGCGGCCAAACAGAGCAAAAAGGTTCTCAAAGACCGCGAAATTGACATGGAAGCTCTGATCCCCCTTATTCGTGGCGAGGTTCCGATGCGCGCCTGCGCCCATCGAGCCGAAGATATAATGGCGGCCATCAGAATTGCTGAAGAGTTTAAGCTGAAACTGGTTATTGAGCACGGTACCGAAGCGCATCTTCTCGCCCCGATGCTCGCAGAAAAGCAGATTCCGGTCGTTCTTGGGCCAACCCTGATCCCAAGATTCCGCCATGAAATGAATGAAAAGACTTTCGAAAGTGCGATAATTCTCATGGATGCCGGAGTAGATGTCGCTTTAACCTGTGACTATCCTGGCCTGCCAATCGAGACCCTCAGAGTTGCAGCAGCCATGGCTATGCAATATGGTCTAGACGAACGCCGCGCCCTTTCTGCAATTACTGATGTTCCAGCCAAGATTCTTGGTGTCGATGAACGCATCGGAAAAATTAAAAAGGGTTACGATGGCGACCTGGCCCTGTTTTCTGGTCATCCTCTTGATATCAGGTCAAAGCTTGAGGCCCTTGTGGTTGACGGCGATCTGTTCATCTTCTCTGATGAAATTAAGGTTGAAATGGCCTGATACAGAAGTTTTAAGCGTAAAAAAAGATCCCCCGGAAACGGGGGATCTTTTTATAAGTCTGTTTTCAGTAGCTGAAGTGCTTTAAAGAGCCCTTGACAAGACAAATTTAATGCGGAAATCTTTAAGACCATCAATTTTGCAGGTGTTAGCACCAGTCGAAAAGATGATGCGGCGGGCACGACTGCGAGCCTTGAGATTATCTGACCATTGTTTGTGCAGCCTTGATAAGGCTTCTGGCCCGGCTTTGTGACAACCGGCAAATGAAGTGATAATATTTTTGGGAAAAACGGCAAACTTAACTTTTTTCATGTATAAAAGCTAACACATGGGCATTTTTTTTGCAACCTTGCCGCTGTTATGATATTCTATTGCCGCACAAAACAAGAAGGTAAAAATATGAACGAAAAAGAAATTCCCTGCCAGAACAAAATCTTTGTAAATCGCACTCTCAACATGAATTCCATCAAGCTTATCGGCTTTGACATGGACTACACGCTGGTAACCTATAACGTTCCGGCATTTGAGGCCAAGGCTTATGAGATACTTAAAGAAAAGCTCATCAGTGAATACAATTACCCGGTAGAAATCCGTAATTTTGAATTCAATCATGACTTTATAATTCGTGGCCTGGTAATCGACACAGAGACTGGTGATTTTTTGAAGGTTAACCGCTATGGCTTTGTCAGGGTTGCCTCGCATGGTACCAGATTCTATTCTTTCGATGAGCAAAAAGAAAAATTTGGCCCGAACAGTATCGATCTGCTTGATTCAAGATATTATATCGTACACACCTTGTTCTCTCAGGCTGAGGGCTGGATGTACGCTCAACTCGTTGATTATTTCGATGCCGGCAATCATAAGATAAATTATCGAAAACTGTTTAACGAAGTGCGAAAGTGCCTTAATGATGCCCACCAGGAAGAAGAACTCAAGGGTGATGTCGTCAGCAACCCATCGAAATACCTGATCCAGGATCAACGCATAGTCGATGCACTGCTTAAATTCAAAAGGTTTGGCAAGAAACTGGCGCTGATTACCAATTCTGACTATGAATACAGTCGAAAAGCCATGGACTACTGCTTCGGACCTTTTCTTAAGACTCCCTGGCAGAAACTTTTCGATCTGGTTATCGTTTCTTCGAACAAACCCGACTATTTTACTGCCCGAAACCGTTATCTGAGAGTCGACAGCGAAACCGGTACGTTGTCAAATTTTTACGGGCAAATTGAGTGGAATGGTATCTATCAGGGTGGTAATGCCACCATCCTTGAGAAGCACCTGAACCTCAAACCGAGCGAAATACTTTATCTGGGTGATCACATTCTTGGTGATGTCGTAACTTTGAAAGAAACAATTGGCTGGCGAACAGGTCTCGTAGTCCAGGAACTTGCCGAAGAAGTGCCGATTCTTGAAGAAACAAGGCAAATTCATCAGCAGATTGCCCAAAAAATGGCCGAAAAAGAAGATCTTGAAGATATCGCCATCGAGTTTCGCGAAAAAATGTTTCTTAAAGAGCATGACCGTTCAGAAGCTTCCCGCAAGAAGTATGAAGACGTAAAAGATCGTCTGATGAAGCTTGACGAAGAAATTCGTGACCTTATCTTCAGCAGCCAAAATGGGTTCAATAAGTATTGGGGTGAAGTAATGCGTGCCGGCAACGAAATTTCACGTTTCGCAACCCTGGTCGAAAGGTATGCCTGCATTTACATGTCCGGGATTGCAAACCTTTATTATTACTCACCATTTAAATACTATCGCTCGCAGCGCCGTTATCTGGCACATGACCCGCAATAGCCGTTGCTCTGGAGTTAATTCCAGACCGGTGTCATGTTTCTGTTGCTGCACCAGCTCCGAAGCTGCTGGCTATGGTCGCCGGGAACAATTATGTGATGGTTCCCGAGCGGATTATTGAAAAAATAGTCTCCGGCACCGGGAAGTTCAAGCCTGACCTGAGTTCGGCACAGCGCATCAGAAAAAACGTGAGGCAATGAACTGCCAACTGCCAGAGCG
>JAQUZA010000448.1 GCA_028691595.1 Candidatus Rifleibacteriota bacterium | reverse complement strand
TGGTATGAGTGTGAACCACATGCGGCCTGAACAAACGAATTTCTCTGACAATCTGCTGAAAAGCAGCGAAATCCGACAGCGGTGCAACGGGTCTGTCGAGTCTGGCAACGATTTCAGGCACCACGCCCTGCTTTTCAGACCATGCCAGCATGCTTCCCTCAGAAGAAGCCGGGATACCTACCATCAGCCTGGTTTCATAGCCAAAGTTTTTCAGAGAGGCTGTCAGGTTTACTACATGCCTCGAAGGGCCGCCCACATTCATGCGGCTGAGCAGCCTCAATACCCGTATCCGTTGTTTCATTTCAATTTCCGGCATAATTTTCAGGTGCTTTATCTTGCCACACCAGAGAGTGGTTTTCAAGAATTTAAGATTCTATGTTGCAGGTCAAAACCCCATTGTCAGAAGGCAACATTTAACCGAACATTTTCTCCCCCCCTCGCCCGCCAGAAAATTGAGGCGATAAATTGCAGCCCCCAGGAAGTTGAACTGTAACAAATAGTTGGTCTGAAATTTTATTTCCGGCGATTCCGTTGCTAATAATTTCAACAGCTGAAAAAAATGTTTGTGCCCGCGCTCAATCTAAATTTAAGTCAGGCTGGAATACCCGATATTTAGGCTGTATAATAGAAACAACCAAATGATTTGAGGAGCTTGTTTATGCTTCATCAGGCAGTCTACCAGCACCAGGGGTTCTCCGGGCTGGCACGGTTCTATTACAACGAACTTGTAAGCCGAAATCCTGTTACCGCCACCAGACTTGGCGAACACAGCTTTGACGGCCTTCTACCCGAAACCGGAGCAGAAGCAGTCGAGCGCAACATTTCTTTTTTGCGTGATTTGAAAAGCGCATTCAGCTCTTTACCGGAAAATGATCTCAGTGTTGACGAGCGCATGGATCGCGAGGCCATCATTCACTTTGCTGACCAGCAACTATTTCGCGAAGAAGATTTAAAAATCTGGCGCATGGGCCGTGACCTGGCCATAGTGATCGGTGACGCCTTGTTTTTATTATTTATTCGCGACTTTGCGCCTTTGTCTGAGCGGGTTAAATCAATGACCTCGAGACTCAAAGCTGTGCCGATATTTCTAACGAGCGGCAGAACCCTGTTTCAGAAAGTTCCGCGCGCGCGCGGCGAACTATATCTTGAATCAGCAGCCCGTCTGCCGCTGTTTCTCGACACAATAGAAGAAAGCATCCGAAACTATGTTCCGCCGGTCATTCACCAGGAGTTTTCACGGGCCGCAAAAGATGCCAGAAAATCATTGGTCGAATTTGCCAACTGGCTCAAGCACGCGATCATGCCCAACGCCGATGCTGAGTGGGCCATGGGCAGCAATGCCTTTCAGGCGTTTTTGGCTAATAGAAAAACCGGCATGACCCAGTCAGAAATCATCGAACTCGGGCAACGCACCCTGAATGAGGCTTCGGGCAATCTCGAAAGCCTCAGCTGCGTAATCCTCGGAGCCGCCACCGGTGCAGCAGCCGGTGCCAGAAACGAAGCATTCAAACGCGTCATGTCGCATGGGCCGGCAAGTTTTGATCAGGCCCTTGCCGCCTACAGAGAGTCTGCAAACCGAACCCGGGCGTTCATTGAATACAGCGATTTTGCCACCCTCCCTGAAAAAGAAGAACTCGAAATCATCGAAACGCCCAGTTATATGCGCCATGTAATTCCTGATTCGGCATACTTCGGCCCTGAGCGCAAGGCTGATTCACAACGGGGCTTTTATCTGCTGACACGTGATTCAGCCCACCTGCCGGCCAAGCACAGTTATGCGGGCATCGCCAACAGAATAATTCATCACGGTTATCCCGGCCACCACCTGCATTTATCAGCACAAAACTTTCATCCCGGCATTCTGCGGGCTTTTACCGACAACCAGGAAATTTCTGAGGGCTGGGCCAGTTATTGCCAGGATGCCTTGCGCGAAAAAGGCTTCGAAACAACCAGTGAAAGCCTTTTTGCCCAGGCGGTTGATAAAGCATTCAACGCCGCACTGCTGCTGACCGACGTTAACCTGCAAACCCGCGCCTGGAACAAAGAGCAGGCTATCCAGTTCCTTGTCGAGCAGACTCGCATCGAGAAAGATGTTGCCACTGCCGAAATTCAGCGGCAAATTATCGCGCCAGGCTGCCATATCAGCAGATTAACCGGCCACCACCTTCTTCTTGGCCTTAAAAACCAGCTGCAGCAAAATTTTGGCAATGATTTTACTGACAGAACTTTTCACGACCTGATACTATATCAGGGCGGCATACCGATAAGTGTCGCCAGAAGTCACTTCCCCGAAATCGTTAAATTAAACCTCAAATCAAGAAACAGAGCCTGAAAATGACCTTTAGACAACAGCTGTTCGTTCCCAATAAACGTGATTACATCACCGGCCTGAACAGACCATCAGTAGGCTGCATCATCTGCTCGATCATCAATGAAGAGCCTGAAGTAAAGAATCTTACCATCTGGAAAAATGATTCGGTGGCTGTCTGCGCCAATCTTTACCCGTATAATGCCGGGCATCTGCTGCTATACCCGCTGCGCCACATCAATGACCCCAGACAACTGAATGAAATTGAACAGCGCCACATGCATCTGGCCCTCAGTGGCTCACTCGAAAGGCTCGAAGCAGTCTACCGCCCTCTGGGGTTCAATATCGGCTTCAACATCGGCGAAGCGTCAGGTGCCAGCATCGAGCATCTGCATCAGCACATCGTGCCCCGGTACCACCGCGAACTTGGTTTCGTCGATATAACTGCCGGGGCCAAAATTATCATTGAAGACCCCCAGGTTACGCTGAGCAAGTTAAAAGAAGCTTTCTCAGACCTTAAAATTTAAGCAATTGCATCTCCGGCATGTGTTATAATCCATTCGACTTTTTAACAGGAGCAACAAAAATGTCCAAAAGAGGAATTACACTTTTCCTTGCCGCTTCGGCCCTTTCTGCAACATGTGCATTCGCCAGCCCCGAAGGCGATCTTAAATATATGGGTTATTCTCAGGAAATGGTCACTGAGGTTTTGTCAGCCACCGGCTGTGAGCCCGCCAGAACTTCGCAAAATCAGGCTGACGATCAGGAAGAAGCAAATTCTAATCTTGAACAGCTCACAGAGCTGGGCGTAACCCGCTCTCTCTCTCCTGTGCTCGAAGACCGTTCAGGGGCAATTCGCGACGAAGTGCTCACCTACTGGGACAAAATGACCCCGAATAACGACAACATTCAGCCCGTCAGCGCCGAAACAAGGGCAATGCTCGAAAACAACATCAAGGCAGCCCTCGAAGGGGCGGGTTACAGCGTTGCTCAGCTCAGCCTTCTCGACCTTCCAGATGGCAGCCTTAAGAATAAACTGCGCGCCGTTGTCAGGGTGACCAGACCGATGAAAACTAAAAATTCCTACAAAGAGATCCAGACAAACCTGGCCGAAATTAAAAAGTTGTGCAATGAAGCGGCAACCATAGACGGGGTGAACTATCTATCTGAGATGACGACCTTCGTG
>JAQUZA010000021.1 GCA_028691595.1 Candidatus Rifleibacteriota bacterium | reverse complement strand
GACAAAACCCTGCGTTCACATATTTCCGAGATGGAAAAGCAGCTGCAACCCTCTGCAAGTCTTAAAAAATATATGAAAGAATATGAAGCTGCGGTTCCGACTGTAACCCCCGAGCCGATGTCAGACACTGAAATAGCCAAGATGCTTGCCGCCGCCCGTTATGTAATGCTTGGCGACGAGCACACAACCTCAAGATCTCAGGCCAATACCGTTCTGGTGCTGAAGATGATGAAAGCAGCGAAAGAACCTGTCACCCTGGTCATAGAATGGGTTGACATCAGCTTTCAGAAGCAGATCGACGCATTTCTGGCAGGCAAACTGCCCCTGAAAGATCTTAAAAGCAAAATAAGTTTCGACAAGCTGTGGGGTTTTTGCTGGGCTGATTATGCAAAAATTCTCACAGCCGCAAAGAAGCTGAAGACACCGGTATTACTGACCGAAAGGCTCAAAGGCACTTATTCTCTTGCCGACCGCGACAGTTTCATTACCTCAACCGTTGCCGCGCACGCCAAAGCCAACGCCGGCATGCGCTACCTGGTCGTTTATGGTGATTATCACATTCTCGGGGCGAATCATCTTTCTGACAAACTTGAAAAGGCCGGTTTCAAGCCACAATTACGCCTGATTGGCGACGCAAAAGACACCTGGTGGAAGCTTTTGGGCAAGATGAAAGACCCCGACAGAATAAGCTTTGCCAAGCTTGGCAGTGATATCTATTACATCGCCAACGGCACGCCTGCCGAACGCAGCCTTTCATACCGCAACTATCTCATGAAGCTGCTTGGCTACACAAAGTCAGATTTTGAAGACTGGGTTGGCCCCAACGATATCAAACCCAGAAGCGGCACAGACAAAAGCTTTGACAGCCTGCACCGCGAATAGAGGCGGGCTCGATCAGGTCTAAAAACTTGCCTGTAAACTGGTTTCGCCACCGGTTTCGATAATTTTCCAGACATCGACCGCTTTTGGCAAAGGCTCCTTGAAACTGTCAAGTGGAATATAAGGGCCTTTACCTTCGGTTATTGCCAGATGCCAGCCGGTTATCTTCATGCCATCGATGCTTTTCTCAAAGTCGCCCTGAGCAAGGCTTTCAGAGACATTATATTCTGAGCTGATGACAAAACTCCAGTTATCGGGTAATTCCTGAGAGAGTGAAAAATTTGAGAGTTCAAAAGACTGACTCTCGGCGCGGTCAAGCGTCAGGGCCACCCTGACCTCATATTCAGGAAATTCCCCCTCTTTTTCAGGAAGAATGAGATATAGGCGGCTCGACGAATCATCGATTCCCGGCTGGGTAAAAGCAAAGGCCACATCTTTTGAAGCAAGCTCGATGTCTTTTACGCTTTCAGGATTCAGCATCATATCGACGGGAATTACCTGGGAGCCATTCTTTGGAACCATCACGATGCGCAGATACAGTTTGTCGGTGCCCTTGTCAAATACATAGGCCTGGCGAAAGCTGAAGATATCGGCCGGCAAACTTACCATTTCTACCTGAGAGGTTGCCACGAAGGTTGCCAGCTCTTTGCGCACGGTCTCCCTGATCTTTTCGTCGAGAGCAGCGGCCTTAACCAGATGATTTACGGCCCTTTGCCGGTCTCCCTGTATTAAACCGAGGCGACCGCTCACCAGATAATCATTGGCTGCTGCCTTGCCCGCAGCTGCTTTGGCATCAACCTCTTCAGAAATGGTCGAAAGCATGTATTCATCATCTTTGCTGAGTATCTCGGGGTCAACGGCAAAGGCATCAAAAAAGGCCTTAAGAGACTTATCCCGGTCTTTTATCGACCAGTAAAGCATCGCCAGTTCAAAAAGGTCTGCGGCATCACCAGAGGCTTCAGCCTTTTTTTTCGCGGCGGCAATTTCGGCATCAGTTGCTTTGGGGCGCAGCTTTCTAACCTTGGGAACATAGGGTTTGGGCTCTGAATAGCGAACTTCAAAATGGCCGACTGAGGGCCCCCAGTGCCAATTCTCATAAATCTTGTCTTTGGGGGTGAGGTGACCGTATTTCTGATAGAGGGCTTTCTTGGTGGCTTCATTCTTTTCGACCAGAATTTGACTTTGAGCCTTGGTCACCCAGAGCTTGGCCTTCAAATCACCGGGGTCAAGGGTCAAAATCGTTTCAAAAACCACAATGGCATCTTCATAATGCCGGCGCATAAAAAGATCTTCCCCGGCACTCTGCATGCGGTTGATTCTTGTCTCAAGGGGCAGGCGGCGGTATTCTGCGAGATCAGAATACGGGCGCGGCCCAAAGCCTGCAAGCATAAGACCAAACGACAACACTACCAAAAACAGTGAAGTTCTTTTCATGGGCATGCTATCGGCAGAGGCTGTTTTTTTGTTTACAGATTCACTGATGCTCGGGCGAAATAATTACTGAAAAATCAGTTTTATCAACCTGAAAGCGATTCAAAAATGAAACAGACAGCAAAACCCTCTGCCAGTTCATGTTGCGGGCACGCATCATAATATTGCTCTCAAGACCACTGGCTGTGCGTATTTCGACCCCGGATATGGCTTTGAGAAGCTGACAAAGCACAGATAATTCGATACGCTTGAAGATTCCGTTAAAAAATGCTCCGTCTTTTCCTTTGGGGAGACTCATTTCAAGTTCTGGCAGCAGTGAAAAAAACCTGTTGAGCTCACGCTCGTTTGCAACATAAAGACAGTTTTCAAAATAGCGCCAGCCAAACGGAGTGTTCTTAAAATAATTACTCAGGGCTTCTTCGATTGTTTCGCCCTTAACTTCTTTTAAGGGCGAGGTCACATCATTACTGATGATCAGCGACCACCCATGCTGTGAAGCGATTTTAAAAGCAAAGCTTCTGATATCGAGAAATCTTTCGCCGACATCTGGCGAACTCGAAAAGTCTGCATAAACAAAAAGCGAAACCTGCAAAAAGATACTCAAAAAAACCAGAACACGAACAGATGCAGATCGTACAACTCTCATCATGTTCCAATACCAACCTTTTACATCAAATTCAGGGCTGAACGTCGCCAAGCATCTCTTTTATTTCCTGGCTGTCCATGAGATTTTTCATTTTTTCGCTGTTCATTAAATATTCGTAGTCATTGCGGCTGATGGCATCCATTATTTCAGGGTCCTGCATTATGTCGGTCATGGCAGATGATTCACTCAGATTCATCATTGAATCAAGAAAATCGCCACTCATGGCCATTGAACGCACCTGACTGTTTACTTCTTCCTGCTGCTGGGAAAGGTCGGCACTGTCTGGAGAGCTCTTCTGAACTGCAGGCTGAACGGGGCGTTTTGCCTCTTCTGTGTCAGGACGTTGATGAGAGCCGTCGATGATACCAATTTTTGGAGATTCTGAAGACCGATCTGATGAAGTTATCTCAACTATTTTGTCGGCATCGATATTTATGGTGCCCAGGGTCTCGGTCTGAACTGAATAAACCCCATTTTTCATTTCGACGATGCGGCCAACCAGAACGGTTTTGTCTTGAAGAACTATGCGCTGCAGCGGGGAAGACGCGGCAAACGCCACACTGGCAATCGATGAAATTACCAGCAGCATCAACAATGCCTTGCAGTTCACCATGCTCATCATGCCAAGCCTCCACGCGAATCTCTATGAATGTACACAACCGCAAGCTTAAGTCTAGCAAATTTTTAGGTCATTGACCAGAGGACACAGTTAAAATATAATGGACGGGCGAAATATAAAATTCAGGAGGACCATGGTTTTGACAAAGCTTCATAATGTTTATAAGTGTGAGATCTGTGGCAATATAATTGAAGTCGTTCACCCGGGCGCACCGGCTCTCGTCTGCTGCGGCATGGAAATGAAACTGATGGAAGAAAAAACCGCCGATTCAAGCGTTGAAAAGCATGTTCCGGTTGTCGAAAAAACTGACAAGGGCATCAAAGTCAAAGACGGCAGCGTCCCCCACCCCATGGAAGAAAAGCATTTTATCGAATGGATCGAAGTGCTCGCCGGCAACCAGAAGCTGGTAAAATTTCTCAAGCCGGGTGAACCCGCCGAAGCCGAATTCTGCGTAAACACTTCCCCAATCACCGTCCGCGAATATTGCAATGTGCACGGTCTCTGGAAAAGCGAAGCCTGATAAGTTTTAGAACCCTTCTTCAGCCCGCCATAAGTTCATAAGCAGGTAAGAGGCAGGGAATAATCTAAGGGAAGGGGATTTGCACATGCGCGATATTATCTGAACATGTGAAAAGGGCGACCAACCCATGTTATGGTCGGTCGCCCCCCCGAACTTTATTTACTAATTACCGATACTCACCCGCTGCCCCGTCCGGTGGCGGGTGTCTGTTTTTTCTTCACCAGGCTCTCCGTGAACCTTTACCGGAAAATCCAGTGCCAACCCCATAGTTTTTCCGGCCGGGTCAGCACCGTATACCTTCAGACTTCCTCCTGCCGGCAGACCATCATCATGAACAAACAAATTTTCCATGCTGCCCTGCATTTTCCAGGGGTTACCGAAGGCATCCCAGCTGTAGGCGTAAAAACTGCCGGTTAATGGCCCTGTTCTGGAGAACTGAGCCCTGACATGCGTGCGTCTCCGGCTTCGACCATCAAAAACCAGGTCGACGTAAAGAGCAGTTTTAATTGGCTTGATCCAGCCATTTACCCGGTTGTCAAAATCACCAAAGTGCCGGTATTCGACGGCTTCATGTGAACGATCCCGTAATACCCGGTCGTTACCCGATGCCACAAACCTCGAAGGCACAGGAAAGCCTTTTAATTCGAGAAGATCGGCGCAACTTCTTCCCGTGAGCTGAATTCGCCTTAATTCATCGCCGCTTTCAGGCTTTTCTACGATACTGCGCATCGTTTTGAGTGAAAGCAGCAGACGCTTCAACTGCCCGGCAAGCCCAGCGGTTATCAATTGCATGCTGCGCTGCTCAGGTGCAGACGAGACCTTGAATTCCTGGCTGAATTTGGCAGAATCAGGCACTTCTGATAAACCAGAACCGGTATCACCCACTGACGCACTTTCGGGGATTGGATTCGCCGGCAATACTGGTGGAGGCGGCGCTGAAGCAAATGGAACCGGAGATTGCCCAGCGGGCTGCGAACCTCCCGGTTGAACATCAGGCTGAGGTGCTGGCTCTGGTGCCGGCTGAACTAAAGGCTCCATTGGTGGAAGGGTAAAGCTGTAGCCCGGTGGAGGCGGCGGAGGAACGAAATTACCCTGGCTGAGAAGGGGGTAGTCTTCACTGCCGGATGACTGGGCCCCGGCAGGTTGTCCGGTCGGTACAACCATGCAGGCAACTATTAACGCAACAATCTGTTTTTTCATAATCTCGCTGCTCCTGAAGGGCTGCCAAGAAGTCTGCAAAGGCCCTCTATTCAAGTATGTACAAACATCTCAAGGAATTTCCGCTTTCTGACAAAGCTTAAAAAGTATCAAAATTTCAGCGCTAGTCAATGATAATCATTGAACAAATTTGATTCGCATAAATCCGTATTGAAAATAACTTGCAATTGGCTCCCGTCACCTAGGGCAGGCGAAAAACAGCTATTAAGACAATTGAAGCACCACAGCCACAGCGTTAAAATTGCGCTGTTCAAATAACATTTACGATCGCTCTACACGCAGTCACCCAACCATCCCCCCCCTATCCCAAATGGTTAATGCTCGCATCCTGAAAGGAACTCTATGATTCATCCCTGGACAGAACTTCGCCTGATCACTGAAGAAATAGGCTACGGCGTTGTCGCCACAAGGTTTATTCCAAAAGGCACCATTATCTGGGCATTTGACAAACTCGACCGGGAGTTTACCCCAAACCAGATTTCTCAGCTAGCGCCGATTTACAAAGATATTCTGACCAAATACTGTTTCAGAAACAGCAAAGGAAATCAGGTTCTCTGCTGGGATAACGGCCGCTACGTGAATCACAGCTTTCATTCAAACTGCATGACCACCCCCTATGATTATGAAATCGCCATTCGTGACATCAAAGCCGGCGAAGAACTGACTGATGACTACGGTTATCTGAACATCGAAGAGCCTTTCAGGGGCATCAATGAAGGAACTCGGCGCAAAATCGTTTATCCGGACGATCTGGTGCGTTATCACAAAACCTGGGATAAACAGCTGATCAAGGCCATGAAGCATCTGCACCGGGTTGAACAACCCCTGCAGCCCCTTCTTACCCAGGAAATCTGGGAAAAGTCAGTAGCAATTGCCGAAGGGCGAGAAGAAATGGATTCAATCCTCTCATGTTATTACGATGAACACCAGGTTTTGCCGCACGACTACAAACCCAGCAGTATGATGGTGTCTGAAGTCGGGCAAAGACCTTCAGATTCACAAACACGTCAGCGTCATCATCACAAATAGACGCAAAGATAATTACCGAAACTGCGCCCCCTCATGCCATGCATGTGGGGGCGCAGCGTTTTTCGACAATTATCAGCCTCTGGTTCGCCGCCCGGCCTGTTTTTTTGCGGATTTAAGAGCCCCGGTAAAGCCGGCCTGCTGTTCAGGAGGCACAACGGTTTTTGCCTGCTCATCTGTGGTGTTTGTTGATTGCATGCCCGTTATTTTTTCGAAAGTTTTTCCAGCAGTCTTTTCGCTTGAAACGACCGCTGCTGGCAATGAAACTCCTTTTTCAGCGATGATGCCAGCCGCAATCTTGCCAGCAGACCTTGTCTTGATCAGCAGTTTGAGCCAGCTTAAAAACACAGACAAAGCGGCCGTTCTACGCTCTGCGACCTCAACGAGAAAAACCAGCAGAGCCAGAAACAGCAGTTCTGTCGAAAAGCTGCGCAGCTGAACTTTTTGCGGCAAAGAATCCCAGACCCGGCCAAGATCGATGACCTCATGTCCACCTGAAATCGCCGCCAGATCCTTCATTTCTGCAAGGCCGTCTCGAAGCTGTGACAACGAAAATTCGGGGCAATATGGCTGACAAACCGGGTTAAGACGTTTATGAAGTTTTCCTGACCTGATAATACCAGCAATTACCTCATTGCCGCGCAACATGGTCTCTACCCCAAGAGAATCGGCCGACACCCATTGCATCTTCATTGTTGATACTTCCGCGGGACTGCCATCGATTGAACGGACAAGATCTATTTCCGGGGTATCTGTGAATGTTTCGCGTTCACGGTCAGGGTCGAGAAAAACCTCGGCACGCCACATTCCTTTGCTGATCTGCTGAGCAACGGTCATTTCGCCAAAACTATGGCGATCATCAAAAGTCACCCAGTTACAGACCCCTGATAAAAGACTGGCAGCCTCAGGTTCAGTAACGAACCTTCCGGCATCCTTGCCGCCAGCAACCCCGGTATAACATGCCACTTTGCCAAGCCCCGACTGCCAGGCAGCAAGAATCGGAGCAGCATTTTCGTCAATGGTTCTGACAGCCATAAAAGCTTCTGGCCTGATATAGCAGAGATTGTAGGCCCCAACCTGAGATTTGACCGAAATGTTTCCGGTCACAAAGCGACTGGCCGGTGCCAGAGATTCAATAGCAGCCGCCTCTTCAATAAAAGTACTGCGGGCCGCCACGAAAGTATCCTGCGAAAAAAGACGCGGCAACTCTTCAGGATCACGGGTAAAAAACACCCGACCCTTGCCGGCTGCAGCAATTTTTCTCAGCAGGTTGGCATCGGGGTCAGAGTCGGTTCCGAGGCCAATGACGCTAAGGGTCAGACCGGCTGCGGTGGCTTTTTCGAGCAACTCCCAGTAACGCCCGGGCTGCTCGGCATCAGAGGCATCGGCGAACAGAATGATATGCCTCGTCTGCGCTTCTGCCTTAAGCAGCATTTCTGCAGCCTTACTGATACCTTCAAAAACGTAGATTCCGCCACCTGCTGACTCAACGTGCAGAATCTGTTCACGCCAGCGCGATTTTTCGGTCATACGCTGCAGAGGCACTACAACATGCGCCTCGGTATCGACTGCCAGCAGCCCGAATTCGTCGAGAGGTGATAACAAATCAAGTGAACTTGCAGCGGCAAGGTTTGCCAGATCCATCTTGGTGCGACCGCCGCGAGAAGGTGCCGTCATACTGCCTGAGCGATCGAGAACCACCATCATGGCAAGAGCCAGCTTGCGGTGTTGACTTCGCAATTCAAGAGAAACGGGCAAAATTGTTTCGAGAGGTGACTGGTAATAGCCACCGTTTCCGAATGAATTTTTACCGCCCGTGAGCACCAGACCGCCGCCCAGCTGGTTAACCCAGGCGGCAAGTAACTGCATGCCATGCATTGTCAGTTTTCCGGCAGAGACATTCTCGATAATCACCGCAGAATAACCGGCAAGAAATTCGATGCTCCAGTTAATCTGAAGCGGATCGATCAGCTCGACCTGCATGCCTGAACTCTGCAAAAGTTTGAACATCGATGAATCGCTATTATCAGCAATGACAAGAACCGGTTTTTTGCCAACGACTTCGCTGATGGCGAGGGCTTCATTATTTTCAGCAAGAGGATCAGGAAGAGCGGTGGTTACCTTCAACCTGAACCTCACCACTGAAGCCGGTGGAGCCTTCAAACTGATAATCAGCGAATTATCGCCAACTTTGAGCTCTCTTGTGAAGCTGGCAATCTGGTGGTTTGAGCTGAACAGGCCAACCTGCACCACCTGAGCGACCGGAGAAAAAATCAGGGCGTTGGCAATAAAAGCCTCTCCGGGGCTTAAAATATCAGGAACATTGAAAGAGGTTATCGCCATATCTGAGACAAGATCACGCGAAAGCCAGCGAAAATCGATGGGGATATTTCTGCTTGCGGCCTGGAATGCAGGTATTCTCGGGTCAGAACCGCCCCAGAGCCCGTCTGAAATCACCATTACCCGGCCGGTAAGCTCTTCGGGTATTAAAGACAATGCCCGTTGAATACCCTTATCAAGTCTGGAGGCCTCGAGATTGAGCTCTCCGGTGAATCCGGAAAAAGAACTGCGACCCGGAGCCATTTCAACTCTGGCCTCATCTGCGCAGGCAACAAGCCCCAGACGGGCACCCGGGGGCATCTGGGTTTTAAGCAGCGACATGGTTTCTTTGACGCGCGAATCAGCTTCAGCGGGCATTGAAAGGCTGCGATCAGCAACTACGACGATTATTCCCTCGCGCCCCGGCAGTCGCAAATGCAAACCGGCAAGGGCGAGAACAACCAGAATTATCAGAAGAACTCTCAGAAATAGAATTCTTGAAGACAGTGGGCGAAAATGCCAGATCAGCCATAACGAAGGTATCAGCAGAATCAGCCAGTGATAATCAACGAGCAGCATCGGCAGGCCTCCTTCGGCATGAGAGCCATTGATGCAGCGCTATCAGCAGCATGGCCGGCAAAAGAAACCACCAGCGTACGTCGGCGAATTGCAGCATGGCATCTTCTGCAAAAGGCATTGCCGGGGGCGGCAGCGACGAAGCCCCTGAAAGATCAGATTCAGCCGGAGAACAAAGATTGACTGCCACAGGCCATGACGCTATTTCGGTTTTAATCTGAAAAAGCCCCGGTAAAGATGACTGAAAGACTGCCTGATTGCGCCACACAGATGCTTCTTCAATCTTTTTGCCTGCCGGGTCAAGCATTGTAGCAGCTTTTTCGCCGGCGGGCAGAGCGAGCTTGATCTGGTTGCCACTGCGAAAATTTGCATCAAGGGGGCCTGGAAAAAACTGTTGTCTCCAGTTCATCAGGTTCCAGAACATTACCGGCCATATCGGGCTTTTATGCAGGTCAGAGTAATCCGGGGTCATATTCATATTTATGGCAACCCGCTGTTCCGGGTCACCTTCAACCGAAAGCAGCGAGGTGGTGGCCGCTGACATCAGGGGTTTGCCTACGGCTGTGAACTCCGGGTCTATGGCCCATGCCGCCTTAACCGGCGGGAAACCAGTTACCAGGGGATGTTCTTTATCGACGGCAATAACGCCAGATATTGCCGATGGCTGACTGGCAACATGAAGGTAGAGATGCCACAAACCCTCTTCTGCAGGAACAGAATCTTTGCTGTCGGTTATCAGCAGCTGGGTTGAACTTGAAGAAATTCGAGCCAGTCCGGTCGCAAAAACGGCCCTCTCGATCACCCGTTTAAAATTTTCGTTTTTCAGGCGCAATTCGACATCCACGGGTCTTAGTCTGACGGGAAGCAGCCAGGCATTGTTGTCAAATTCAACCTTGTCTTTGGCAATTCTGATATTTATTGTGGCAGAAGTGTCTTTAACAATAAATCTGATTCTGCGAATGGCCCCTGAAGGCAAAGTTTCACTGATACGCTCAAGAACCTGACCGCTTTTATAGTCGATGATTTCAGCTTCGAGCTGAACCGGCCCCGAGGCAAAACTGGTAAATTCGGCAAAACATCTGTCGGTTGTTCCTAGTGCATATCGGCTGACAGATGTAATTGCAAGATTATCTAATGCCTTGCCAAAAGCCAGCCAGACCGATCTGCCTGTCTGCTCATTTTCGGGTATGTGATCAGTGATGACAAAAGTATGCACGTTTGCAGAAAAACCTTCGCCGACGTAGCGCATGGCCCGACGCAAATCAGCTGTCGGAGCCCGGCATCGCCAGTTGCTGACCAGCCATGCAGCCTCTTTTCCGGTCATTTCGTGCCTGCCGATAATCTCAGGCTGAAAACCCGCTCTGATCATGGTAAAGCGATATGCTGACTGCGAAAAAAACGTCTGGTCAAGATACTTCAGTGCGGCAGCGCGTGGGCTATCCGGTTCATTAACCCCCATCGATAGAGAATCATCAAGAATCAGCACTACAGGAACAAGCTTTTCGCCGCTTATGGCTCTTGGGCTGGCTGCGGCAATGACCAGCAATATGAGAATGGCGGCTTCCACCAGAAGAATCAGCGGAGCCTGGAATCGGGTCAGGCGGCGCCCACCTTCAGCCGGATGCTTCAGCCTGCTGAAAAACATCAACGATGAAACCTTGATCGTTCGAGACTGCCGGCGGAAAAAATACACGCCCGCCAGAACTATAGCGGCAAGCAGACCCCAAAAAGCAGACGGGCTCATAAAAAATGGCATTATCTGCTCCTGCTCATAAGGATCTCGCTCTTAACAAGATCTTCAGCAACGAAATCCTGCAGAAAGCTCTCAGCGACGCACTGACAAAACACGCTGCCAGAACGCGAACAATCGCGTTTCCAATTTTCCTGATGTCTGGCAAAATTGCTCTGGTAGTCGCGCAGAAGGCTTTCATCGGCAACCAGCTCGATCAGTTCGCCGGTTTCAGAGTCAACCAGTCTGATATTTCCTGATAAATCAGGCGAAATATCTTTACCGGCCAGAAGCTGAACGACAACCAGTAAGGCGGCATTTCCCGACAACTGACGCAGGACAGCGAGGGGTTCCTCGTTCCAGAACAGATCGCTGAGAAGAATTCTAACCCCTGATGGCCGCAATGCGGGAAGAAACTGGGCAAAAGTCTGCCCGACGTTGCCTGAAAAATCACACTCAGCGCCACGCCAGTCTCTTACCGGCAGATTATCAGGCTCAACACGCTGACATCGGTCCTTTACAATCCAGGAGGTTGTGGTATAACCGGCATTCAGGGCGGCCACCCGCAACAAAGCTGCCAGAGCGAACAGGCCTTCTGACTTTCTGCTGTTTTCGAGGGCCATTGATGCAGAAGCATCGATAAGCAGGTCAAGGTGAGGGGCAACCTCTTCGCGAAAAAGTTTGACGGTCAATCTGTCTGAACGGGCAAGAGCGTTCCAGTCAATGTGCCTGATATCGTCACCCGGCTGATACTCGCGATGATCGAGAAACTCAAGAGAATTGCCGGTATTGCGCCCGAACCTGGTTCCACCCTGAAGACCGGAAAACCTTGAAGAAACATTGAGATAGAACCTCTGACCGGCAAGTTCAGCGGCCTCAAGCGTCTGGCGCGACAAGTCACTCATGGCTGGCCCCAGCTGAAGCGAACTCTTTTACCTGGGCTCTGAGCCAGGAAAAATTCAGAATCAGACCGAGCAACAGAACCGACAGACCAAAAAACAGACCATCGAGATAGCGACTTCTCGACAGGGAGGCGAAGGGATTGCCAAGCATCAGAATATCTGAATCCGAACCGAGGAAAGACCAGAGAAACATGGGCAGAATGCAAAAAGCAACTGAGACGAGCAGAAAGACGACCCAGGTATTGCGGATATCTATAAGACTGCTGAAAAAGACCCGGCGGATAACCCCGGCAATCAGTGCATAGCCCAAAAAATAACAGACAAACGAAAAAATGACAAAAGAGGCATCGCGAAGGTCTGAAGTGTGGCGAATCAGTGCAGATGAAGACAGCAGGTTCATAGCGAAGGTGGTCAGAATGCTCATGCCGGCAACCCAGGCCAGCCCGCCGGCCGAACCGCTGAAAAAGAAAAATGCCAGACGTTTTTTGATTGGATTTGTCGGGATTTCTCTGGCAATTCTATCAGACAAAGAATCTCTTTCGGAAATGGCAACCGCGATTGCCAGACAGAGGCCGAAGCAGACAAGGCCGCTCCATAACATGAACAGATGGGCAGATGAGGTTTTGAATGACCACCACAACGCCAGCAGGAATGAGCCGGCCCAGATAACCGACGCGCTCACTCTGACCTGATACATGCGGTTTGAACCGGCAGGAGCAATTATTGCCGCTGATGCCCGGTAAAAAAAGTAAGTCAATGCGCCCGAAATTAGTGTAAGGCTGAAGAGAGTCGACAAGGTGTCACTGACAGGAAAAAAGCGCCCGGTACCGTAATGCACCATATCAGACCCGGCCCCGGCGATAGTGAAGAACAAAGAAACCTGGGTAAAAATGCCAAGACCACGAAAAAACTGCTGCGAATTGCTGTCACGTGCCAGAGCGGCGATGCATATCTGCCCCATGGCCCCGGCCGCACTGAAAAGAAGACCAATGATCAAAGCCAGAAAAGTCAGCGGCAGGTCAACGCCGCTCAAAAAAAAGGTCATGGCCATAAATGGCGAAAAAGCGCTGTAAAGAAGGAAAATAAAAACCATGGCGGCGGCAAACTTGCCCTTAACGATGGTCTGCGGGGTAATAGTCGTGATAAAAAGCAGTTCATCAGAGCCATCGTTGCGTTCTTTGGCAAATTTAACACCGTTATAAACGGGAACAATGACAAAGCTGGCAAAAAACAGGATGCCAAAAAGAAAAGTCAGAGCTTCAGCACCGACGCTGCGGCTGGTAAGGCCACGATCTGCAATAGAAAGACTGAGAACGATGCATTGAAAACCAAGAAACAAGATCAGAACGCCCCAGAAGAATTTTCCCCTGACTACCTGGCGCAGTTCTTTAACAATTATCGGGTTAAGAATATCATCAAACCGGTTATATATTGATTCAGGTGTCATCACTGCACTTCACCTCGGGTGATGTTCATAAAGACCGATTCAAGATTCTGCTGCCTGAATCTGAATTCTATCAGCCGGTGCCCGCCTGCAATTATGCGCTGCAAAAGCTCACAGGCTTCGTCATCGGTGCCGGCGTAATCACATTCAAGTAATTTGCCGTTGATCACAAGGTTTTCAACCCACTGTTCGAGCAACACGAATCTGCTGAGAGCCTCAATATCTGAGAGGGGCTTGAGAATGAGCCGCCGGGCCTGTTGATTGTGGCTGGTCACCTCCTCGATGCTGCCAAATTTCAGCAACATCCCCTGTTCAATGATCAGTGCCGAATTACAAATTTCGGCGAGTTCGCTGAGAATGTGCGAACTTATGAGAATTCCCTTTCCCTGGCGCGAAAGCACGCGCAAAAGTTCGCGAAGTTCAATACGGGCACGCGGGTCAAGACCAGCTGCCGGCTCATCCATAAGAAGAAACTGTGGGTCATTGATCAGCGCCCTGGCAATTGAAACCCTTTGTTTCATGCCTTTTGAAAGGTTGGCGATAAGTTTTTCTCTTATTCCTACAAGGTTGGTGAACTCTTCCAGGTCTTCAATCAAGCTATGACGACGGTTTGATGTAATACCGTAGGCACGGGCAAAAAAGTCAAGATACTCATGCACGCTCATATCGGCGTGAACCGGCAAAGAATCGGGCACAAAACCGATTTGTTCGCGTGCGGCTTCGGGGTGTGAAAAAATTGAGAGACCGTCGATCTCGACCTTGCCAGAACTGGCATCTTCAATGGTAGCAAGAATTCTCAGGGTTGTTGTCTTACCGGCACCGTTCGGGCCAACAAAACCGGTGATATCTCCCCCGCCAAGACTGAAGGTCAAGCCTTTAACGGCGTGAGTGCTGCCAAAATTCTTGTAAAGATTCTCAACAGAAAGAATCATAACTGTGGTTCCTCCTTGAGAATGCCGATAATACAGGCCTCATCGCTCACGCTGGCTTCTTTTTCAATCGCCTGCCTGAGAAATGGCGATTCGCGAAGCGAGGCGATGTAAGTGCCGGGTCTGAGGTAACTGGTCTGAAAATAACTGCTGATGTCAGGCATCAACCTGAACCAGTGTTCAGAGAAAATTTCTGCCGGGGTTGTCACCGCTGTGTTTGCGACCCCGGATCGCTGTTCCTGGAGCTCGGCCATATTACCGGCACCCAAATTTTCGATGATATAGGTTTTGCCGTCAGCTGTTTTAAGATGAAGTTTGATTATATCGACTCCCAGGCCATTCATCAGTTGCAGGCGGCCATTTTTTACTGACAGGGTCACCCTTTCTCTTCGGGTTTGAATAGACCTGACATGAACATATCTCGGAATCTTTGGCTTCACCCACCCATCTTTGAAATGCTGATCTTCATCGAGCGAAATATACTTACCACCATCAGAAACTCTGTAATCATCACGATTAAGAGGAAAAACTTCGGTCTGCATGTCGAATTTCAAGCCTTCAGGCCGACTACGGGCCGAAAAAACCGAGTAATTGCCGAGCATTACCGCACGGTTTTCCCTTTCATCCAGCAAAGTGAGGGTCTGTTTTTTAACAAGAAGTGTCGAACTCTCGAATACCAGATAATAAGCATAAATAAAAACGCAACAGGCCAGAGAAGCAATTGGAACAGTCAAAAAGACAAAAATACGCCGCCCGGTTTTATGCAGAAAGTAAACGTTGACCGGGCCGATAATAAAGGCAAAAAGATAGATCAAAAGCATCAACCATCTTGCTGAAACCGTTTCTATCTCAGTGTCTTTAAACGAAAGCGGTGAATCACTTTTTAAGGAATTTCCACCAAAAAGATCAAACACACTCACATCAGGTGCCTGCTCTGATTTAAACTTCACGGGCTGATGAGAAGAATTTTTTCGGGGTGCCAGGCTATTTGCAGGGATTTTCTGGGGTTCAGTCACTGGCGCTGTTGCAAACAGGTCACCATTAAACAGATAAACCCGGCCAAAACAGCCCTCGTAAGAAGCCCAGAGCCCATCTTCATGCTTTTTGAAAAAATCTGAGGGCAATGCCGCCTGACCCAGAATCAGCAGCGCACCACCGGCCCTGACATAATCGAAGATAGCTAATCTGACAGGTTCTGGCATATCTGACAGACTCTTGGCATAAAACATCAAAAGATTGAACTGGGCATAACCAAGCCAGTTGCGATAAAGCTGCGACAGGCTGCCGGTAAACTGGTTGAGTTCAAGATTTATATGACCAAACTTTCCGGAACTGCCAAAAGCGGCCTCAAAATCATTGCGAGAGATTCTTGAGTCAACCAGAACCTGCTTTTTAGCGTAATAGTTTCGGTAAAACCTTAAATACTTTGAAAGGTAATCAGGCAACAACACCCCGTCAACTTCGATATTCACACCCTGTGAAGAAAAGTCGGCCGATGGAACCATCAACGCTTCGGTTAAAGCTTCACCAGGCTGAATAGAAAAACTACGGGTTACCTCTTCAAGATCGCGTGAATAATCAGTTCGTGCAAACAACCTGATATTGCGAACCCGATCAGACTTGTTCGTTACCAGCACTCTGACAAAATTGTAGCCAAAGAACTGGCGATTCTCAAGATCGGGCATGGACATGAATTTCAGGCCGTCATAAGAAACCGTCTGGGCTGCAGCCAAAGCGCCCAGCATGACAAAAGCAAAAATAACAAGAATTCTTGCAGGCTTCATCAAACGTTTTCCGTCAGCATCGATACTCCGCGCGAAAATTCAAGATCCGTCTCGCGGGTCGCTTTCATAAGCTCATGCAAAAGCGTCGAAGTCGTCAACCCCTCGAATCTGGCCTTGTAGTTGAGCAACACCCGATGATTCAGGGCTGCGACAAAGACTTCACGCACATCCTCGAACCCGACCGAGGGTCGACCGGCCAGCAATGCCACGCCGCGTGCCGCTTCAGCAACTGCTATTGCTGCGCGCGGTGAAGCCCCATAGTGAACGAATTCCTGTATTCTAGGTAAGGCAGAGGCTGAAGGATCAGTCGCATGCACGAGACGCGCGATGTAATCAGCAACCGGGCCGGGCAGATAGATGCGGTCCATTATCGAGAAAAGACCATTCAGTTCTGCAGCCGAAAGAGAGAACGCGGGAACA
>JAQUZA010000447.1 GCA_028691595.1 Candidatus Rifleibacteriota bacterium | reverse complement strand
TCCATGGTGCTTGAAGTTAACCCCTCACTGAAACCGGCACAGCTTAAGAAAATTCACATGGATACCGTTGATAAAAAAGAATGGCTTAAAGATAAAGTTCGGTCGGGTGGGGTGGTAAACGTTACCAGAGCTATTTTTGCCGCCAAACAGATGCTCGAAGGCAAAACCCTGTTCGAAGCCGTTAAGTCCTCACGCCAGAAGGTTGCAGACAAGGCTCCGCGTTCAGCCAAGCGAACCCGCCCGAACCTGAATGACCCGATGGTTAAAGAACTTTATTTCTCAGTAATCAAATAATCTCAAAATCACTGACCCGAAAATTTGAGGCCGGTTCTGTTATTCAGAGCCGGCCTCTTGATATTTTCATTAGAAGAAAAAATCTATTGCTTGAACCCGGTAAAAAAGATCAGGGGTATAGAACTGGCGCAGCTATCAGCATTTTTCTGCAGCATTTTGGAAACTGCAAAAATTGAGCTCAATTTTACATGACTGACAGGCAAAACGTTTGATTTGTGCTGTTGCCGGGTTCGATCTCATTTCAGGCAAGCACTGGCCATTAAATTGTATGCCATGAGAAGGAGGGCGTGTAGCCCAGTTCTTTGGCGAGAAATTCCTGAACCCGGTGAATGGGCATGGCACCAATTGGCAGGCGATTGCGTTCGCTCTGGTTTTCGGTTGGGTCGCCGGCAATCATATGGCTTTTAAAAATAGAGCTGGTTTTGGGGTCGATAAAGTCAGCAACAATATCATAAATTGGAAATTTTGAGTTAAATTTACCCTTGGAGATATAGGTTCGGTCTTTTTTGACGGTAAGCCTTACGATCAGATCAGTTTCCTGGGGTTTAGCTGCCTGGCGTTTTTCTGGCATGTTGTAGTTTATGCGGGCTACCAGACGATTATCTGCGTCTGGCTTGCTCCAGATAATAAGGGTTCTGGCAGAAAACACGTCGATTTTTGACCGCCCGGAAGTCTCAGCCGGAGAAGAAATCCGGGCAAATTTTTCGGCGGTTTCTTTAAAAATGGCTTCATGTTGAGCGGTTTTGGCAAGGAACGACTGATCAGTATTTTTGACGAAATACATGAGACCGGAATAGAGAACAAATACTATAAAAGCAAGAGTTGCACCAGCTTTTAGAAGAGGTACCAGAGGTGAAGCAGAACTATTTGCGCCAGCACGGGAACCTTCTTTAAGCTTTTTATCTCGAACTGCAGCCAGGGTATTTTTGAGCTGGCTGATTTCGCCGTTGGTATAATCGTTGGTCATGAACAATCTCCTTATTTTTGCTGGTTTAAATATCGAAGAAACCCGGCACATTCATTAGTTAAAATAAAGAGGGGTTTACATAACTCCTGGAATGGTGGGGTGCAGTATAATTTCTGGTGGCATTAAAATTCCATGAACACCACAAAATCCCAGAAATCTCTATTAAAATAACCCTGGGTTTACATAATATTTATTATCAGACGTTTAGGAATTTGAAGCCATATAACAATAATTAGATGCTGGCCCGGGATTTGTTTATCAAATTTTAGTTCCGGGTTCTCTGGTGAGTTTGCGATATTTGCCTCAATGGAATCAATTATATCTTGACTGGTTCGTTCTGACCACATTATTATGGCCATATGAATTTATTGGATCTAACCGCCGCTGAACTTGCTCAGCTCGATAAAGAAAATACCTTCGTCATTCTGCCGCTTGGCTCTGTTGAACAACATGGGCCACATCTGCCGCTTGGCAGCAAATGTTTTCTGACCGAAGCAGTTGCTTTTGCAGCCGCTGCAAGCCTCAAAAATGAAGGCTACAGCTGCATTACTTCTCCGGCTTTACCCTTTATGCCATGTCATACCAGCGCCGGGTTTCAGGGGTGTTTTGGCATGGCTGCCAGAACCTATTCTGATGCTCTCTATGAAATCGGCAGTTCTCTCAGTCGAGATGGTTTTAAAAACCTGGTTTTTGTTAACCTGTCGATATCACCTGATGCCTTGAAAGCTGTCAGCGTTGCTGTCGAAGACTTGAATACCTTAAGAGAATTCAGGGCCATCGACCCGATGCCCCTCTGGACTTTTACGAAAAACGAACGTCTCGATGCCGCTTTGCATGATCTCGGCCTTGAATCTGGCAACGAAATTCACGCTGATGTTAAAGAAACTTCAGCATTGCTGCATCTTGCCCCACAAATGCTTCGAGCTGATCTTGCGGCCAGGCTGCCATCCTGCTGTGTGAACCCAACCTGGGAAGTCCTGAAAGGCAATTTTTCTTTCCTGGAAATGGGTTCTAAAGAAGGCTATCTTGGTTCGCCGGCCAGGGCAAACGCTGAGCTTGGCAAGCTTTTCATCGATGAGGCAGCCTTTGCACTTGCAGAATCGATCAAATTTGCCGCTGAGGGCAATACCATGCCCGAATTGCCTCTGCAAATCCGCATGCTGCTCAAGATGGTCGATCTCGACGAAATGTAAAGCCCGGGCCCTCTTCCCCTTTTGTTTTGGTAGTTTTAGAATTATGTAAACATTGTTTAAAAAAAACAATGTTAGAGTTATGTAAACCCCGTTAATTATATCTTCATAAAATTAAAAATAAAAAAATGAAGAGCAAAAATAAAAAAAAAACTGCAAAACATTGATTTATGCATTGACGATATAAAAGGATGTCCTTATTATTGCAATACCTAGTGCATCAGTTTTATGGTGCTTATTATTTGCCCGGAGGCTCCAATGTCACAGGTTCTTGATATTTTTGGCGAATTAACCTTCAACAAAGTCGTCATGCGCGAAAAACTCAGCAACAATGCCTACGAACGGCTTATTGCCACTATTCAGAGCGGCAGTCCGCTCGATCAGACCATAGCTGAAGATGTCGCCCACGCCATGAAAGAATGGGCAATCAGCAAAGGAGCCACCCACTTCACCCACTGGTTTCAACCCCAGCGTGGCGGCACTGCTGAAAAACATGATGCCTTTCTTTCCTACTCAGAAAACGGCGATTTCCTTGAAAGGTTTTCTGCCAAACAGCTCATTCAGAGCGAACCTGATGCATCTTCTTTTCCGTCGGGCGGCATGCGCTCAACTTTTGAGGCCAGAGGCTACACCGCCTGGGACCCCACTTCCCCAGCCTTCCTTCTTGAAATCAGCAAAACCAGAACCCTGGTAATTCCGTCTGTTTTTCTCTCCTGGACAGGTGCGGTGCTCGATCTCAAGACCCCTTTTCTCAGGTCAATGCGCTCTCTTAACGATGTGGGAATCAGGCTGCAAAGGCTGCTCGGCAATCGTCTGGCCAAAAAAATCGTCGTTAACTGTGGCCCTGAACAGGAATATTTTGTGGTTTCAAGAAAGCTCTATGAAACACGTCAAGATCTGAGAACCTGTGGCAGAACACTCTTTGGCGCTGCTCCGGCCAAAGGTCAGCAAATGGAAGACCACTATTTTGGTGCCATACACGAAAAAATGATCCGGTTCATGGAAGACCTTGACCATGAACTGTACAGGCGTGGTATTCCCGCGAAGAC
>JAQUZA010000446.1 GCA_028691595.1 Candidatus Rifleibacteriota bacterium | reverse complement strand
TGTCGGCCACTCCAACCCAGTCTTCGGCTTCCTGGGCCGTTTTAACATTTTTCATCTGCTCTGCCATGCGCTCCAGAAGTGCCTGCCGATCTGATTCAAGCGAAGATTCGGCCATTCTTGCGGCAAAAGCCCGGTCAGCATGTTCGAGCATGGTCACCAGCCATTCAATGCCATCGACAAACTCAATATAGTTATCCATGGCCACTTTGATTTTACCAATCCGCAGGTCTGACGAAATCTCGGCACCAATTTCTTCAAGGTGATCGATTCCATCGTCACCATCTTCAAATGCAGCCTGAACCATCTCTTCGGCAGTGGCTGCGATCAGTTCTACCCGGCCAAAACCGGCCAGCTTAAGATCATTAAGCTTGTCGGCCTCTTCGGGGCTGAATGTCTGTTCATCAAGAAGCAGCTCAACTATGGTTGCACCTGTGCCCTGAAGCGAATCTTCGACTGTTTTAAGCAGTTGAAGAACCGTTACCTCACCGTCGATGCCTTCAATTTCAAGGGGGTTGCCATTTAATAAAATTTCCAAAATTTCACCTTCGCAACAAAGTTTGGTTGTTCAGATTACTTGCTTCCGGACAACTGGGCAAGCTGGTTCGAGAATGCAGTAGATTGTGACTGATAGTTTGACATGGCGGTCTCAAGCGTCGAGAACTGTTTTAAAAGAGCTTCTTCGCGAGTTTTCAATCTCTCTTCATGGGTTGCAATCTGAGAGTTGATCAGAGAAATCTGCTTTTCCATTTCGCTGTTTGAAGCCACACCGGAACGACCCACCCTTTTGGTAAGCAGACCATCTGATCGGGTAAATTCGTTAAGGGCTGTTTTGAGGCGACGGGCAATGCCCATTTTATTTGGATCAGTCGAGTCCTGGCTGAAAAGAGCGGCCACTTTATCAGGGTTTGCTGCCAGTGCAGCATCGAGTTTTTCCTGGCTGCTGATTTTCAAGGTTCCGACCAGGGTATCTTTGTAGTCTGAGCCAACGGTACCGGTTGTTATGCCAAGATCTGACAGGCTGTCAAAAAGTTTGTCAACACCTGGCACTATCGATGACATTACCACACGCATCTGCGACCTGACTGAGCGCAGGGTATTGTCACCCGAAAGAAGGCCTACCTTAAAGGCATCTTCATAAGCAGAAAGGTCGCCTTCGCCGAGGGAATTAATTTCTTCGTCGCTAAGGGCAGAAAGCTCCCAGTTGCGTTCTTCTGTAAGGCGCGAATAAACGAGTTCAGTAACTTCATTATAAGAAGTTATGAAATCGCTGATGGCTTTTGATGCAACTTCTGTATCAGCCTGAATGTTTACGACCGACCCGGCGGCTCCAGTTACATCATAAAAATCAAAGGTCACTCCTTCGACCGCGTCAGAAATGCTGTTGTTCTGGCTGATCTGCTCAGAACCACCTGCCACACCGTCAATACTGTAGATTGCATTTTTGCCGATATTCTGAGCCGCACCGTTGAGGCCCATTGCAGACAAGAAGTTACTGCTGTCTGAAGCAGAACCAAGGGCAATTGCCCGGTTACCGGTCTCAGAAGAAGTCAGCACAAACTGTCCACTGGTCTGGTCATAATGAGCCTTGACACCAACCTTGGTATTGCTGTTAATTGAGCTTATCAACGAATCCATGGTCATGCTCGAGGTACTGTTGATAAAGAACTGAACACCATTAATCGAGAAACTGCCTGCGGTCACAGGAGTTGCAAAACCGGCCAGACTAAGGGGGCTTGAAGTTTTGACTTCTGAGATCGGTCTGGCGCTGACAAGCGAAGAACCAAATTCCTGACCACTGGCGACCCCTGTATCAATGCCAAGCGCCGAGGCCAGTGAACCACCAGCAGCGTCACTGATCTGAAGGGTTGCCGAAGAACCCTTGTCACTGCCCGTAATACTGACTTTGCCTGTTGAAGCGTCATAATAAGCGCTTTCAATTCCATCGATCTTCGCAACCCGGTCGAGAATATCCTGGAGCGATTCGCTGCTGCTATAAGCAATATCATTGGCGGTGCCGTTCACCATAACTCGCAAAGTGCCATCACCTGAGGCAAATTCTGTGGCGACATCACTACCACGCACCTGGGCAAGCGTTTTGCCAAGGTTCACAGAACTTTCGAGGCTGGCAGCAGAAGCCTGATTGCCTGAAATCATGCCAGTTACGTTGAGAAAATTACTTGTATCGGTCGAAGACCCCACACCAATTGGAGCAGTACTGCCATCTTTGCGTGTGAAGCTGATGACATCTTTCTCTGAATCGTAGGTAGCGTTAATTTCAGTCAGGGCGGTAATACGAGACAACACCCCCTGAAGGTCGTCAGACTGCGCATTCAGACTAATCTGCACCCCATCGACGGTAAAAATGCCAGAACTTATGGTTTTGGCAAAAGTTTCGTTCGCGAGTTTCTCTCCCTTGTCGAGAGTTGAAGTCTTACTGGCTCCACCAAAAACCTTTGCCGAAAAATTGCCGCTGCCATCTGCAATAGTAAATGAGGTACCATCTGATGAATCGGAATTTAACAAGCGCAATTTGCCGCTTGCCTCATCATAGCGAAACTCTACAAGCCTGTCAGCTGGATTCCCCGTGGGAGTCCCGCCCTTAACAAGACTACCGCTGTTATCAATTTCGCTGTTCAGATAGTTTATTAACTCTGAAACGCTGGTCTCGGGGGCCAGAGAAGAGATATCAAAGGTGACAGGCGACCCGTTACGATCAATGGTAAAGGAGGCACCCGGAGTGATGCCCAGATCGGCAATGGTTGTGTTGAGCCCTGAGCGAATAGTTTTGAGAGTAGAGTCTTTGACCGGCACATCTTTGCTCAAATCGATCTGCCCGTCAGCTTCGAACATTGAAGATATAATATTGGAAGAACCGGTGTCAGCAATTTCAAGCTTCAGATTAGGATCGAGAAGGTTGAATTTAACCCGGTTGTTCTTATCGTCATAACTGACATTCAGCTTGCCCTTCAGTTCAGGTTTGTTTGAGATACTGACGTTCATGAGCGTAACCATATCCTGAACCGAATTTGAACCGCCTACGCCCGGAGTAATGTTGAAAGTACCAGAACCACCACCTACAATTCTCACTTCAAGATTGTCAGGAGTTACACCAAGGGCATCGAGAGTCGTAGAAGCCCCGCCAAGCGAATTGGTGCTGGCGAGATTGCTTCCGAGCTCAAGCGAACCGGCAAGCTTACCTTTTGAAGCCACACTGGTTGATGTTGCCAACTGCTTGACATGAACCGTATAACTGCCTATGGCAGCGCTGGTAGTAGCTTTGGCATTTACAACTTTTGGGTCCCCGGCATCGATCTTTTTGGAGTTGAAAGTTTTGCTGAAAGTCAGGTCTGTGGCTTTATTCTGAAGTTCAGAAAGCTTTAGATTTACTTCCTGGAGGAGGTCACGCTGGTAGTTAATGGTATTGCGCTTGCGTTCGAGGCTGAACTTGGAGAAACTTTCGGCTTTGATTAACTGTTCAATAAGTGACTGCGTGTCAAGGCC
>JAQUZA010000445.1 GCA_028691595.1 Candidatus Rifleibacteriota bacterium | reverse complement strand
CTGAAAAAGCAGAATAAATATGGGTAACGGCATCTTCAACAGACCCCGTAAAAGAGTTTTCGTGACTGACAACTCTAACCCCTGACGAATGAAGGCTTTCAGCAATAGCAGATCTGGCAGTCAGGTTATTGCCGATAACAGAGTTAAAAACCTTTTCAAACACCTTATCATGCGCTTTCGGCGTTTCAGACAGTTGGCCGGCAGAACCAGCGCTCAGAAGTTGCAGAACCTGCGCTGGAAAGGCTTCACACAGCGAATATTTTTTAAGCACGGCAACTGCGTCGCCAAATGTTGTCGAATCTGGAACCGTTGGCCCTGATGCAATAAAATCGAGTGGGTCACCGATTACATCAGACAGAACCAGGTTAATCACCGTGGCTGGCCAGCATCTGGTGGCCAGCCAGCCCCCCTTTATCGACGAAATATGCTTGCGTACCGTGTTAATTTCGCTGACATCAGCGCCAGAACGCAGCAGCAACCCGGTAACCAGCTGTTTATCAGCCAGAGACAGAGGTTCTCGCGGCAGAGGCAAAAGGCTCGATCCACCTCCTGAAATCAGGCAGATAACCAGATCATCAACCCCTGCCTGTTCTACTATCTTAAGAAGCTCCAAGGTTCCGTGTACACCGGCAGCATCTGGCAGCGGGTGACCGGCAAAATTTCTGGCTATACGACTTGCTGCGGGTTGCTGTGCCCGCGAAAGGCAACTTTCCTCATCAATTACCGGGGCAGGAATATTCACCCACCCTCCGGTAATCCGCCCGGACAAAAGATTTTCAACTGCAGCGGCCATTCGATCGCCTGCTTTCCCGGCACCAACCACGAAAATATTGCGATATTTATCGAGGTCAAAAAGCCTGCCCTGAACAGTCATTACAGAACCATCGATCTCTAGTGCCGCACCCGTTATCGCGTAAGGATCAACTCTTTTAAGGCAATATTCATAAGCTTGAAGCAGCAGAGATCGGCCCAGTCTGAGCTTTTCTGATGAGCCATTTTGAATCAATGCATGGGAATTTTTAATCTTATTGGTACTTCGCATTGCCAGCCGCCCCAAATGGGCAAGTCATGAATTCACAGCGCTTATAAGCATTTTTCTACAACTGAATCATCTTTTAAATTCAACAAGTATTGAGCCATCGGCTTTTTTGCCAATGGTCATCTCCAGGCCGGGCTTTGGCCCAAAAAACTCAATGCCAAGATACTCTGCATACTGCTGGGCATCTTGAATTTCATCGTAAGAGTCCTCAAAAGTGCGGTGCAACCTGATCACCTTTTTATTCTTGAGAATAAAACAGCTTTCATACCAGAATTGTCCGGTAGAAGTGCCATTTTTGGTGGTTCTCTCATGTGAATCAACGGCCACACAGGCAATATCCGTAAGCCCACAGATACATTTTTCGCTGATCAACCCAAATATTCTCGTGACCATGAATAGAGAGTTGCGTGAACGGTCAAGAACGAAATAGCGTTTAACGCCATAATAGATGGCACCGGTGATGGCACCGTAAGCGACCAGCGCCAAAAGAGCATGCAAAGTCAGAATTTTGCCCTCGACTGTGCCACGAACCACAACCCCGACCGGCACCACCACAAAAATCAAAAAAAGGAAAAAATTCATCATGCTGTCGAGGGGCTTGACTATTTCAAGTCTGGGCAGCTTTCTGATGTCAAATTTTTCTCCCTGTGAATTATCCTGCATCTTATCTGCCCCCCGCTTATTTTTTATGCAGACACTCATCTGCCTGAATTTTTTGTTAAGTTTGAATTATTGATTTAAATTTGCCGGAGAACCTTAGCCAAAAGGGGTTCTGGCAATAAATCGCCTGCACAAACGAGAATCTTTTGCTTTCGTTGGCATAATTGTAATAGAATCAGCAATAAATTCAAAGAGCTTCTTAAGAAGCTTGTGAGGTTTTTATGACCAGACCAGAAATCTTTATTACCAGAGAAATCCCCCAGGCCGGGCTGCAGATAATCAACCGGCATTTTAAGGTCGAGATGTGGCCAGAATATGCCCCTCCCCCCAAAAACATACTGCTTGAACGCCTTGCCGGGGTCGAGGCTATGGTAACCCTGCTTTCTGACAAGATCGATGCCGAAGTAATGCAGGCCGCCCCAAGGCTCAAAATTATTGCGCAGCTGGCGGTAGGCTATGACAACATCGACATTAAAGAAGCCACCCGCCGTGGAATATGCGTAACCAACACCCCTGACGTTCTGACTGATGCCTCAGCCGACTTTGCTTTTGCCCTTCTCATGGCGGTAGCGAGAAGAGTGGTCGAAGCCGATCGCTACGTCCGCGAAGGCAGTTGGCAAGTAGCCTGGCACCCTTCGATGTTGCCTGGTCGGGATATTTCGGGTGCAACCCTCGGAATAATCGGAGCCGGGCGCATCGGGCAGGCTGTTGCCATGCGCGGGCGCGGTTTCAACATGCCAATCCTCTATTGCAGCGGCTCGCCTAAGCCTGAGTTTGAAAAAAAATGCGGGGCAGAATACACAGATCTTGAAACCCTGCTAAGAAAATCTGACTTTGTCAGCCTGCATGTGCCATTAACCGACAAAACAAGGCAGTTGCTCAACACAGAGCGCCTGGCGTTGATGAAGCCAACCGCATACCTGATCAATAATTCAAGGGGCCCGGTCGTTGATGAAAATGCGCTTTATGAAGCTCTTAAAACCGGCCGTCTTGCCGGAGCCGCCCTCGATGTATTTGCCGTCGAACCAACCCCTGCCACAAACCCGCTGCTGGAACTCAACAATGTAGTGGTCGCCCCGCACATCTCAAGTGCCAGCCTTGCAACCCGCGAAAAAATGGCTGAAATGGTCGCCGAGAACCTCAAAGCCTTTTTCGCCGGTCAGAAACCACCCCATCTATTGAATCCAGAAGCTTTTAAAAACAAATGATCCGCTAATACTCCTCATAGTCCACAGAAAAAGACGCGGCTATCTTTTTCAGACTCTGGTCATTTTCATAAAGAACAGAAGCGGCAAACCTTCATAGCGTCGAGCTTTCTCGCAAATCTTGATCAATCGGTCGTCAACCGGGTGCTCTTCAATGCGAACGACCCTGAGACCAGCTCCTACAGCCGCATTGAATACTGTAGCCATACTGTGGCAGCAACTTTCCGGCATGATGTGGGCATCGTTTTCCTTGCTTTTAAATCTGGCCGAAATGCCCATAAAATGCATTGCCGGGTGCAAACCGCTGATAAAAATGTCGCCACCGGGCATCGCCACCTGCCTGATCCCGGCAAAATAGTTCTCAAGACTCTGAATATGCTCGACCACAAGACTTGACACTACCAGATCAAACCCGCCTTCAGCAAAGGGAAAAGGCCGGTTCAGGTCGGCATCGTGCCAGTTTATCTTCTGCCCGACACCCTTGGCACGAGCCCGTGCCAGCATTCCCTGTGAAAAATCAGCGCCGGTAACCTCCGCCTCAGGAAACCGCCCACGCAGCCAGAGAGCAAGACGACCGGTGCCACAACCACAGTCAAAGATATTTTT
>JAQUZA010000444.1 GCA_028691595.1 Candidatus Rifleibacteriota bacterium | reverse complement strand
ATGCCACAATAAGACTTCAGCCAGGTGATACTGAAGAAATCAATGCGGCCGTCAACTCAATCAACGCCCTGCTCGAGGCGAACCAGCAATCGGCATTTATCGCCGAAAAACTGGGTGACGGCGATCTCACAGTAAGAGCCGAACCAGTCTCAGACCATGACACCATGGGCCTTGCACAGAGACGCATGGTGTCAAACCTTACCGAACTCATCTCAGAAATCGCCATGGTGTCGGAGTCACTTAGCGATGGTGCCGAAGGCGTTTCGAGTGCCAGCGAAGCCTTAAGCGACCAGACCACCGGTGAAGCCGCTTCAGTTCAACAAATCAGCGGTTCACTCGCAGAAATCGCCAATCGCGCCAAATCAAATGCCGACAATTCTGAAGCAATGCGCATTTTATCATCAGAAGCCAGAAATGCAGCCACCGTCGGCAATGAGCAGATGAAAGGCATGGTTCAGGCAATGAGCGAAATCAGCGCTGCTTCTACCCAGATAGCCAAGGTCATCAAAGTGATCGATGACATTGCCTTTCAAACCAATCTGCTGGCCCTTAACGCTGCGGTTGAAGCCGCAAGAGCCGGCCGACATGGCAAAGGTTTTGCCGTGGTCGCTGATGAAGTTCGAAATCTGGCCGGGCGTAGTGCCAAAGCCGCCCGTGAGACAGGCGAACTGATAGAAAGTACCGTTCAAAAAGTCAAAGTGGGTTCAGACACCGCAGAAAAAACCAATCACAGTCTTCAAACCATTGTAGATGCGGTAATCAAAACATCAAACCTCATTGAAGACATTGTTGCAGCCAGTAAAGAACAGGCTGCCGGAGTCGAGCAGATTTCCAACGGCCTTGTATCGATCGAATCGGCAACCCAGAAAAACTGCGCAACTTCAGAAGAGACTGCCTCGGCAGCCCAGGAACTAAGCCAGCTCGCGCACCAGCTTCGCGAACTGCTTGGCCGTTTCAAGCTCTCAGCCTGACCCCTCTGTCACATTATCTTTTCTTTCTTGCTCTGCCATCTGACTATGTTAAAATGTGCGGGTGTGATTTCGCGCAGCATTCAGGAGAGGCAACATGGTCGAATACGCTTTTGAACTTGAAAATGGTCGCAAAATAGGCTTTAAAGTTCTTTTTAACCGGGTTCACGAAAACAGCAATGTTCCTGATGCCTACCCACAATGGACACTTCTGAGCTATAAAAAATGCCTTAACTGCCCGCTTTCAGAAAAAGAGCACCTCTATTGCCCCACTGCCGTCGATATAAAAAATGTAGTCAAAGAATTCGCCGAGATCTCTTCAATCAATGAAATGAACGTGGTTGTGAGAGTTAACGACCGCACGATCAAAAAAAGATGTGACGCACAAACCGGTCTTAATTCACTTCTTGGTTTGCTCATGGCTTCAAGCGCCTGCCCGATTCTTTCACGGCTCAACTCACTGGCAAAATTTCACCTGCCATTCGCTTCGTTCAATGAAACACTTTATCGCACCGTGGGAGACTACCTGATCAAGCAGTATATAATCAAAAATGATGGCGGAGTGCCGGATTTTGAGCTCAAAGGCCTCGAAGCACTCTATCGCGACCTGACGCTGCTGAATCAATGTTTTCTCGAACGGCTCAAGGAAGTAGCCAAACTCGATTCATCGATTAACGTCATCGCCAATCTGTCGAGTCTGTCTTTGATTGTGCAGTTCTCGATAAATGAACGCCTTAAAGCCTTCAGAGAATTGATTTAGCAGATATAAAACCCCGCCACCCCGACAGAAGCGCTCAGGTTTTGATCTTGTCTCTGGCTGCGATCAGCCCGAGCGATTCGCGAAAACGGTTATAAACTGTTCTGGCACATTGGGTAAACAAGGCGGCAGGTCGTGCCAGTGCCTGGTTATCATTGCGCCGGCTGAGTCGCAGGGCCATATCGTTCATGCCTTCGAGCAACACGCCAAGAGTATCATAAAGCATCGATTTTACGCGACTTTCAGATTTTTCACAAAGCTTCTGCGTGTTGTCTGAGCGATTTATCATCGCCTGCAGCATTTTATGAAGGATCTCAGGGTGTGCAACAAAAAATTCTTCAACCTGATCAAGCTGTAGAACTACCGCCTTAACATCAGTCTTACAGACGACCGCAGCAGTACGTCTCATATCTGGCCTTGGCAGCTCGAGATTGAGAAAAACAGCGATTTCACCAATAATACTGCCAGGGTTATCAATCACAATATTAGGACCGTTTCCTTCGGTGACGACTTCAGCGCTGCCCTCGACAAGAATAAAAAGGGTATCGCCAACTTCACCCTCACGGCAAAGAAAAGTATCTGCCTTGAATTCAAAAGCATTCTCTTTGCCAAAATCACTCAAAACACAGCAGGGTACTGAAGAACCGCCAAATGGGTGTGCTTCTGAAGCTCTTAACAGATGCCGTGACAATTCCAGGGCTTTGTGAGAACGGGCAGCAACGTAGTCAGGGTCGTTCACTGCGGGGCAAACCGCATTGGCAAGTTCGTTAACCCCGGCCATGTAATCGCGGGCGACTCCACGAATAAACGCTTCAAGTTCAACCTCTTCACGTGCGACACTACCAAAATGAGCAAAAAACTGCCGCATATAGCGTGCGAATGAAACACAAGCCTTAACACCGATTTTGGGCTCGGTTGATAGACAAGTCTTGAGGCCTTCTCTGTCGTCAGCAGGAACAGCCGTGACAGATGATTCTTCAAGGGCAAACACTGAAAATTCCTGGGGTTTTCCGGTGAGGGCTTCGATCTCGCCAAACAACTCCTGGTGTGAAACAATGCCAACGAGATCAGCCTCGTTGAGCATGTGTTTGATGCCGAGATCCATTACTGATTTTTTTGAGAAAACCTTGGCAAATTTGCCCTCATTAACCTTGAAAAAAGCAGGAATGACTTCACCCTGAAGGAAGACGTGATCACCTGGAGAGAAAGAACCGGACGAGATTTTTGCAACCATAAGATACCCACCTGATTGTACAACTCTATTCTAAGGCAGGAATATGCCTGAACACATTATACGACCATAACGAACAAAAGTTTAACTATTTTTAATTAATTTTTATGCTGCTGATTTTTCCCTGACAGAATCCCGGGTCTTTGACAGTTAGTTAGCTGAAATTTTCCTGTTAGCCTGATCGCAGGCTATTTTTTTTGTCAAATTTATATTATTTAATTTGCACAAAGTTGCACAATGTGTTAAGATATACGGAAACGGAGGATTGCTTAATATGAGACTTCAGATAATAAGATCAAAAAACGCTGCTTCTCTTTACATCGTTAAATCTGTTTACGAAAATAAGAAGCGCAGTTCCAAGGTTGTCGAAAAACTCGGGACTCTGGCTGAGCTCACAGAAAGACTCCAAGGCGAAGATCCCCTGGAATGGGGGCGAAAATATGCAGCAGAACTATCGCGCAAAGAAAAAGAATCTCAAAGAACAATTTTGGTTGAGTATTCACCAGTTGAAGGCATTTCTGATGGACAACGCGTATTCAATGGTGGTTACCTGTTTTTACAACA
>JAQUZA010000443.1 GCA_028691595.1 Candidatus Rifleibacteriota bacterium | reverse complement strand
GACCCAAATCAAATTATAGAAATACGCGGCTTGATCAAAGATCTGGCAAAAGACCATACAATTATTCTGTCTACACACATTCTGCCTGAAGTCAGTATGACTTGCGGCAGGGTAGTAATAATAAACGAAGGCGAAATTGTTGCCGTCGATTCGGTAGCCAATCTTGAAAAGGCTGCTGCCGGCAAACCGACCTGGAAAATTAACCTGAAGATGGGCACTGATAAAGAATGGCGAAAAATCGTTGAAAAGGTCGCCGGTTCTGAGATTTTTGACCTGCACGAATCTTCTGACGCATTTGAATTCAAGCTCAGGCTTGAAAAAGTTGAAGACTTTGATGCAATCTTTCAGCAATTAACTGCGACCGGGGGTATCTTTCGCGAAATTTCACCGGTCAAAGCCACACTGGAAGACGTTTTTCTCAAACTTACCAGCGGTGAAGAAAGGCGGGAAGCGGCATGAAAATTTTTGCGATTATGAAAAAAGAGCTGCAGTCTTTCTTCTATTCACCTGTAGCCTATATCGTTTTCTCGTCTTTTTTGATGATAGTTGGCTATCTTTTCTGGGTAATTCTTATTTCAAGCCGCATGGCAAGCCTTGAGCCCATGCTGTATAATGCCGCTTTCATTCTGCTTCTGGCTTCTCCGGTTCTGACAATGCGTCTGATCAGCGAAGAAAAGAAGAGCCATACGATTGAACTGCTGCTGACTTCTCCTGTTTCGCCGTTCGAAATTGTCGCGGGAAAGTTTCTTGCCTGCTTCATTCTCTATCTGGCTCTAGTTTTTCTTACTCTGCAATATCCGTTAATTCTCTCTACGTATTCAACTGAATTCGATCTGGGCCCGGTTTACAGCGGTTACATCGGGCTGATTCTTCTCGGGGCGGCCTTTATCTCGGTCGGGTTATTTGCCAGCACCCTTACCGAAAACCAGATCATCGCCGCCATGGTAAGCTTTGGCACCCTGATTCTGTTCTGGATATTCGGCTGGGCCAGGCATATTTTCGAAAATTTCTTTGGTCAGCTGCTCGGCAATCTGTCAATCTTTGACCGCTACGCTGAATTTCTGCGCGGCATAGTTGATTCAGGCAATGTCATTTTCTTTCTGGTTTTTACGCTGACCTGGTTGTTTCTTGCAACCAGAGTGCTTGAATCAGACAGATGGAGGTAACCGACAATGAACGATAAAAGAAGAATTCAAATACCTGTATTACCCTACCTGTTGCTAATTCTGGCTCTGGCGGTATTCATCGCCGCCGGCCTGATTCATCTCAATTTCCCAGGCAAGACCACCGCAGCCATGGGAACACTGGTCGCCGCTGCCGTGCTGGCAATCGCTGCTTTTGCAATCAGACCGGCCATGGTCGCCGAGATCTTTACCAGTCGAAAAACCATTCTCTGGCTTAATGATATCGTGCTTGTGCTGCTGATTATCGGTATTGGCGTTGTTCTTTCACATATAGGTTTCAGACGTAATATTCGCTACGACTTCACCGCTAACAAGATGTTCTCGCTCTCTGAAATGACCATAAAAGCAGTGCGCGGCCTCGAAAAAGATGTGCGCATTACGGCCTTTTTCCCTCAGGGAACGCCCGAAGAGCAGATGATTCAAGATCTTCTCAAAGAATACCGGCGACACAGCGAAAAATTCTCTTTTCGCATGGTAGACCCGATGCGTGACCCGGTGACCGCACGCGCCATGAATATCAGCGCTCTTGGGACCGTGGTCGTTCAATGTGATGCCAGCCGTCAGGATATTTTCAGCAACAATCTGTTCGAAGTGCCCAATCAATACAGCCCGCAGGACAGCAAGCCCAAATTTACCGGTGAACAGGCGCTGACCTCAGCCATTTTTAATGTTACCAGCGGCATCAAGCGAATGATCAGTTTTGTTAAAGGTCATGGTGAGGCTGTCATTTCAGGCTTTCAACCACGTGACCTTGCCGGTGTCAATGAGTTGCTGGTGCGCGAAAACTTCGATGTCGTCGAGACAAACCTGCTCGAAAATGATATCGATGCCCGAACATCGGTTGTCGTAATTTCAAGCCCGCAGCAGGACTTTCTCGAAGGGGAAATCATAAAGCTGCAAAGCTTCTTGAGAGAACGAAAGGGGCATCTGATCGTCGCGTTAGACCCGGGTAAAAGACTTGAACAGCTTGAAAACTTTGTATTCAATGAAACCGGGGTCATGTTTAACAACGATATTGTTGTCGATCCCAGAGGAATTGGCCGCAATTACTGGTCTGTAGCACCAACCCTCGAAGATCATCTCATCGTCAGGCCGGTTAAAGAAAAAAATATGCTTGGGCTGATGTTTCATTGTCGCAGTCTCAACATTGAAAAAAAAGATGGGTTCAAGGTTGAGCCTATAATGAAAAGCATCGATAACTCATGGGCCAAGCGCGGCCTTAAAGAGAATGAGCAGATTGATATCGCCTTCGAAGAAGGCAGGGATGTCAGAGGCCCGTTCAATCTTGGGGTCGCCGTCGAAAACACAGCGATTGCCTCGGGCTCCAGGGCTCTGGTATATGGAGACGCAGACTTCTTTTCGAATGCTTACATAGGTTCACTGGCCAACCGGGATCTGTTTATAAATGGGATCAACTGGCTTGTGGGTCAACACCAGCAGATTTCAATCAGACCAAGAGTGCTCGAAATGCCAAGAATAGTCTTTGACGAAAAGGATGCCGGCAAAATTTTCTCTCTGTGCGTATTTGGTGCCCCTGCTCTGATTATTATTCTCGGGGTAATCGTATTTATGGTTAGAAGGAGGGTTTGATAATGAAAAAGAGATTCATGCCAACCCTGATTGCTTTTATCGTGCTGGCATTTCTTCTTGTTTATGCCAACTATTACGAAACCGATGAAATACTTCCGCCAGGGGTGCAAAAACCCTTATCGATTCTTAACTGCAGTGCGAGCGACATTCGCTCAATCACCTGGAAAAAACCGGGAGAAGCTGACCTGAAAGTTGTTTTTACCGCCAGCGAAAGCAAGATTGTTTCACCTGCTGAATTCAGAACCGATGATAATGAAGCGCAGGGCCTTCTAAAACACTTTTCTGAGCTCAAGTCAGAACTGGTCATTGCAGAAAATGCCACCGATACAACAGCATATGGCATAAACGAAAATTCCCCGGTCGTTGTTATTGAAACCTCCTCACAGACCTCACACCTGACCCTGGGTTTTAAAACAGAAGTTGGAGGCTCTTATTATCTTAAAAATCAAGCTGACCCAAGGGTCTTCATGGTTCCAGGGTATATAAGCGGTTCGTTTGCCCGCAGGCTTGAAGATTTGCGTGACCGGAGGTTCTTTGTTGATGACTTCGGGCAGGTCGTAGAGATCAGTATGAGTATCAATGGTCAGCCTCTGCATCTTAAACAGAGCGAATCGATGACTGAGTGGCGAATCGAGTCGCCGGTTTCCTTGCCTGCCGATGGTGTCGCCGTTGCGCAGTTGCTGCAAAACATGCTGAATCTAAGGGTGTCAAGATTTGTTGAAGATCGGTCTGAAGACCCTGAAGGCT
>JAQUZA010000442.1 GCA_028691595.1 Candidatus Rifleibacteriota bacterium | reverse complement strand
AAGAAGAACTCGACGAAGAAGAATTTGAAGACTTCGACGACGAAGAAGAAGATATAGAAGAAGAATTCGAAGAAGACGAAGAAGAACTCGACGAAGAGGAAGACCTCGACGAAGAAGAGTTTGAAGACGAAGAAGAAGAAGAAGACGAAGACTTCGACGACGACGATGTTGACGACGACTTCGAAGAAGACGAAGAAGAAGATCTTGAAGACGAAGAAGAAGAAGATTTTGAAGACTTCGATGACTTCGAAGATGAAGAAGAAGAAGATCTTGAAGACGAAGACGACGAGTAACTTCTGAACCTGGTTAACCTGCGCCCCTGATCGTCGATCAGGGGCGGTTTCGTTTTAGTCGAACCCGATCGGGAGGCTGTCGGCTCGATCTCGACTGGGCAAATGAATCGAAAAAAGAAACAGCCCCGGATGTTCCGGGGCTGTTCTTAAAAACTGAACTGAAGATCAGCTGTTGCGCTGCAGCCAGAATCTGGCCTTCTCTTCTTCGAGAATGCGGCCAATATCAGACTCCGAAAGACCATATTCTTTTATATCAGGCCGATTAAGCAGCCAGACCCAGTCATCGTGGTTCCACTGACCACTTTTCAGATAAACAAATTCACGTAGCTTGCCAAGCAGGATTTCTTCTGGGCTGAGACGGCGCTCAACCACAGGCGCTGCGGGAGCCTGAACCACCGGATTGGTCGGTTCAGAAGCTATCTCTTCAGCGGTTTCGCCGGCAGACGGCGAGCAGGCATAAACCTTCAAACCGCCTCGCTTGCCACGTTCAAGCAGATACCCTTCGCGCACCATTGCCTGAAAAAGACGGTACATTGACCCCTTTTCATTTTTATCGAGTTTGCTCTTGAAGAGATCACGATTAACGTCATTGGCCGTGAAATCCTCACAGCCCTCAACGTATTTCATGATCTTTTTGACGTTCTTGGAAATAATCTGGTGCAGATGGATGTTACGGTCGTTATCACAGCGTCGCTTATTGCGCGTGCCCTCAACAACCCCTTTGCAAAAGGGAAGTTCACATGTTCTCTTTCGTCCCACGATATATACCTCTAGCTTGAAATCACATGGTCTACACAAACACTGGTTTCTTAATTGCAATAGATTAACCAAGGCATCAAGACTTGTCAACCTTTTTCGCTCTGACTGTACCGGAACCTCTGATCTGGTACATAATCAATATACCTCGTGCAAAAGAATTGAACAAATTGCGATTTTGGAGCAGTCTATTGTATAATCTGCAACAATAAAAAATCGCGGAAGGGAATCATAAATGCCTCAGTTGCGCAAAGACCCGGTAACCAAAAGGTGGGTTATTATCCTGCACGAGCAGGCAAAAACGCCTGCCGACTTTCAGATCCCCGCAACGCCAAGACAGCAGAACAAATGCCCGTTCTGCCCCGGAAACGAAGATATGTCTCCACCCGAAGTTATGTCTTACCGCGCTCCAGATACCCTGCCGAACCAATCTGGCTGGGAAGTGAGAGTAGTTCCAAACAAGTTTCCCGCCCTGCAGATAGAGGGAGACCTTGACCGCACAGGAATTGGCGTTTATGACATGATGAACGGTGTCGGAGCGCACGAGGTGATTATCGAATCGCCAAATCACGAAGACGGCTTTCATAACTACACGGTTGAACAAATTGCCAGGATTTTGCGCACCTATACAGACCGATACCGCGATCTCAGGCGCGATAGACGGTTTCGCTACATACTTATCTTCAAAAATAACGGTTCCGCAGCCGGAGCCAGCCTCGATCACCCTCACTCACAGTTGATAGCAACGCCAATTATTCCCAAACGCGCCATGGAAGAAGTAGAAGGTGCCAAACGTTATTACTACTACAAAGAACGCTGCGTTTTTTGCGACATTATCAGGCAGGAGCTAAGTTCTGGCGAGCGCATCATCCACGAGAACGAACAGTTCGTCGCCTTTGCACCTTTTGCCTCGAGGTTCCCTTTCGAAACCTGGATTGCACCGAAAGACCACAAAGATTCATTCGGCGATATCGACAGCAATGAAATCGAAGGACTGGCAACCATCATGCACGCCACCCTTCGTAAGCTCATAAAAACTCTTAACAACCCGCCGTTCAATTTTGTCATTCATACCTCGCCCTGTGACGAACACTGCAGCGACTACTACCACTGGCATGTCGAAATCATGCCCAGGCTCACCAAGGTTGCCGGCTTTGAATGGGGTTCCGGCTTTTATATCAACCCGGTAGCGCCTGAACGCGCCGCCAGATTTCTGATCAACCAGGAATAACCAGGAGAAGCACCGTGCCACAACTCAGAAAAGATCCTGTTCTAAAACAGTGGGTCATCATTTCGCCAGAGCGCGGCAAACGCCCCTCCGACTTCAAAAAAATTGTCCAGACTCCTGACGATCCTAAGACCTGCCCCTTCTGCGAAGGCAACGAAAGCATGACTCCGGCAGAAACCCTTTCATTCAGAACCGCAGGAACTCTGGCCAATCAAAAGGGCTGGTGGGTAAGAATAATACCCGACAGTTCTCCCATTCTCAAGCCAGACGGAGATTCAGACCGTGAGGGAATCGGCATGTTCGATGCCATGAATTCAATCGGGGTACACGAAATGGTTGTCGAATCGCCAGATCATTTTGCCACCCTGCAAAATTCAAGCATTGAACAGGTACGTGAAATCATCTGGGCCTACAAACAGCGACTGCTCGAAATCAAGAAGAATCCCCGCTACAAGCATTTTATGATTGTTAAAAACAGCGGTGAAGGTGTTTCTAATTTTACCCATTCACACTCACATATAGTTGCCACGCCTATTATCCCCAAAAGAATAGAAGAAGAGCTTGAAGGGGCCAGAGAATATTATCATTATCACGATCGCTGCCTGTTTTGCGACATTATCAAACAGGAGATCAAAGAGCAGTCAAGACTGATCTTCGAAAATGAGAATTTTGTTGTCTTCTGCCCCTTTGCCTCACGTTTTCCCTTCGAAATGGAAATAACCCCCAAATTTCATCAGTCATTTTTTGAAATGCTCGAAAACAACCAGGTTCACAGCCTGGCAATAGCACTTCAGACAGCACTGCGGAAACTCGAAGCGTTGCTGCCCGGTCAGCCTTACAATTTTGTGGTACACACTTCGCCCTGTTCTGATTCCTACCGCGATTTTTATCACTGGCATCTTGAGCTTATTCCAAAGCTTACCAAAATCGCAGGGTTTGAATGGGGCTCAGGGTTTTACATCAACCCCACCACTCCCGAAGACGCTGCCAAAATGCTGCGTGAAGCAAAAATCTGAGCAACCCGGCCGACAGCATTTTCTGTGAGTATGTAAGCTGCAATCGATGACTGCATATATTAAACTATTGGTTTGCCAAAGTTGAATCTGTAGTTTTTCCGGCCCACGACATATTTTCGTCCCGCGCAGGGGTCTGTCGATCTATTCTCTCAGAAATGTGATTTAAGTATTTTTAGATGCTGTTTACCAGTTCGACGGCGCAGCTATCAGCCGGGTTACTTTTTCTTCAGCGATTCCTCAC
>JAQUZA010000441.1 GCA_028691595.1 Candidatus Rifleibacteriota bacterium | reverse complement strand
ATGGCGGCCGGTGGTCGTCTGAAAATCACCCGGCCCTGGTCTGGCCTGTCTGAATCGGCAACGACAGCCGCCTGCAGCGTCTTGCCGGGATTGCAGTCGAAAATGATATTGCCATCGAGAGCCACCAGATAAACAAGGCAGTTCTCTCTGCTGTTGGCCGGCAACAAAGAGCCTGAAATGGTTATGTCGCCGCTTTCAACGATAATTCCGGCACTCGAAAGATACTCAAGATCACGGTCAATTTTAATACCTGACTTGAATCTGACCCAGCCATTGAGGGCCAGTCGGCCGTTACTGACAAGATTTGCGCCCGCCAGCAGGGCCAACGCATTCTCGTTGCCGGGGTTGTCGAATTTGTAAGAGACTCTCGCGAGCCCTGTCGAAGGCGTTAATAAGGCCGAAAGGCTCTTAAGATCGGTTACCTCGGGGAAAATGCCGGCGAAGCTGTCTGGTATTGCGTGCGTGCCTTCATGGTTAGAGCTTTTAAGAAACTTGCTCAACTTGTCTGACTCAGGGAAATCGCGCAGGGCATCGGGGTTTTCCTGGTGGTTTATATAGGCGAGCCCCTGATTGTATGGCCGTTCTCTGATGCGTGAACCATAATTGAACAGAAAATCAATAAAAGAGCCGGGCGAAGAGTTCAGGCCAAATGCCAGGCGCAGGTCTTCGTTTTCGGGTTCGTTGATAGAGGTGATAAAGTAGGGTGGTGGCCCGGCCGGCGGGGCGTAAGAAGTATTGTCGATGATGGGCGGGTTCACTTTTTTGCCCCCGGCCCCGGTCATTCTCGCGATCGAGAGGAATCGACTGCAAACCTGGCCAAGCACAAGGGTGGGCGAAGGGCGGGCCTGGGTGCCGAAAAGTCTGAAGATAGAGGCCAGCTGCATTCTGCCTTCGGCTATATCTTTGATTCCGTGATGGCCAGAGAGAATGCGCGAATAAAAAGAGGCGTTGCGGTTGTCGGTGTCGTCTGAAACGCCCTGATCCATTATCGATACCAGAACCCGGCCGTTGACTGGCGAGTTGCCGTCATGTACCGGGTAAAACCCGTCGAAACCTTCACTGCGGAAAAACTGAAAGGCCTCACCTGAATTGGCATTGGGAGCAAGAACGTCTGACCGGGCCAGATTGAGAAGCAGGCGACTGTTTCCGCCCAGATAGACAAGACCACGGCTGTCGTTAACGAAATCACGAAATTCTGTTTTAACCCTGAGATTGAGGTTGTCGTCGTTGTTCAGAACCAGTGGAATCGCTCTGGTTCGAGTTTCGGCGAGGTTGCCGAATTGGTCGACGCTCACCTGGTTGTAGCCCACTTCGCGGTTGCCGGCAGCCATGTGCGCATCTTCGATGAAAAGATTGAACTTTGACAGAACCGGGGCATGAATTGTGCTGATGCGCACCGGGCATGAGTAATCGAAATCCAGTGAATTATGGATTTTGCCGTTATTCTGCAGCTTCAGGTTGACACAGATTTTGACATGGCCGTTTTTTTCACGGTTGTATGAACCGTTTGAGGGGCCAGTCGCCGTGAAGTCGCTACGGTTAACAACAACCTTCGTCTCTTCGACAAGCTCATCGGCAAAGCCGGCGGCCTGCCACAGGCCTTCGACCAGCAGGGCAAAGTGTGGCGTGCTGTCTTCGCTGAGCGGCAGATCAAACTCTTTGCTGGTGCTGAAGGAGCTCAGGGGTTGAGCAAGGTAGTTAAAAACCGGTTTGAGAGACGAGTCATCGTCAGGCAGCGCCAGTTTTGAGGTCGAGCCAGACATGGTCTGCGCCGAAAACTGCAATTTGTGAGCAGTCAGGGTTGCCAGTGCTGCCGCCAGCTCACTCAAGCGCTGCTTTTTGTTGATTTTGTCAGCCATGGCACTCTGCTGGCTGAGAAATCTCGAATAGCCGAGCGCGAAAAGAAACAGGCAAAGCAAAGTTCCCGAAACAATCAGGATTATAGAACCTTTTCTGCGGCCGCTCAGCTTAGGGGTTGGCCGGCAGTTCCGGTGGAGTGGTGCTGTCGTTGTCTGCAAGAATCTTTTTTCTTTCTTCAAGGTTGGCATCGCGGGTCCAGGGCTTTGAGTTTTCGACAATTTCTTCAAGGGTCAGGGCATGAGTCAGGTTCGTGGTGTCGATTGTGGTGGTATCGGTTATTTTAACGTAGGTGCTGTAGACGTAGCCGGCAAGCGGGGCTGAAATCTTGTACCAGGCCCCTTCAGTTGCCTCTATCTGTACAGTCGTGCCGTTGGCAACATTGCCTTTGACCGGCGTTGTGGTGCCAGGGCCCTCGCGCACCAGCAGGCAGCCATTGTAAGGGCTTTGCGGTGGAACATTCTCGACTACGCCCTGGCGGGGAACACTTAGTTCAGCGGCTGACAACCGGGGAGGTGAGCTAAGAACCGGTCCGGTGACAATGGCTAAGAACAGACTGCCGGCAACAAACTTTTCGGCCAGTCCCCTGAGACCAGATACTTTAAAACAAGTCATACTTTCTCCTGCGCATTCATTTTTCGCGGTGGTTTTCGATCAGCACAGCTTCGATAAGGCTGCTGCCGGTGTCATTTATTTTAACTCTTCCGTTGAAGTGATCGTTCTCTTTTTTTTGGGGCGGGCGAGTGCACCTGATGAGAAATTTTTTCTGCAGAGCGGGGCTGTGAACCACCAGGCTGTCGGTTTTAACCGTTTCTATTTTTCCGAATATAAGCCTCTCTTCGCCTTTTTTTACAGGCTTTTTGAGGGGCGCAAATCTTTTTAGTTCTTTGACAACTGGTTTGCTGGCAGTGGGCGGTAGAAACTCTGACTTTTCGGTTTCCGGGCGGTTGAATATCAAAAGCAGTGCCAGCAGGCAAATAACTGCAGCAATGGCTTTGTATGGTGATTTAACCTGGTGCAGCCAAAGGGGTGAGCGGCTTTGATTGGCCCCGGGAATTCTGCGCACCTGTGCGGCAGCGGCAACAGTGCCCGAAAGTTTTGTGTTGATACTTGTCTGCAGCTGACCGGCCAGGGCCGCAATCTCGGTAGACCGGTCAGCAAATACCTCAGGAAGTATTGCGCCAAGCTCTTCGGGGTTGATCTGTTCAAGACAGCGAAGAGCAAAAAACCTGATTTCGGGGCGTGGGTGCCTGATTAGTGAGGCCACCTGAGGCGAAAACAGGGTCTGACCGGTTCGACCGATAAAATCCAGAACCACGGGCAGAATTTCCGGTCGCCACGATTGCCATGTTTTATGTTGCAGAATCGGTGCCGCCAGACGCGCCGGGCGATTCTGAAGCGCACTGAGGCCGACAGCGACTTCATGCCAGTCAGGGTTTGTTTTTATGAAGTTTTTCTGCAACAGTGACACCGGCGAAAAATTGTGTTGAAGGGCCAGTTCACGCCCGCGCCGCGTCACTTCAAGGTGAAAACGAACGAACTCATTCTTTTCGCCTTTAAGAAGCAGATCAATGGTTTCGTCAGAAAACCCGCCGTTTTCATCTGCCTGCCTTGCGGTCATCAGCCGTTCAAGAGCAGATTTTTGCGCAAAGCCGCTGAGGGTGTTTGCCTGTTGGTCAG
>JAQUZA010000440.1 GCA_028691595.1 Candidatus Rifleibacteriota bacterium | reverse complement strand
AGTCATCGATGCGGTTGCCCTTGCTGTCTTTTTTGCCGACGTAGGCCGGGGCGAAAAAGGGGAAACCCTGGATGTGATCCCAGTGGGAGTGGGTGAAGAAAATATGGGCCAGGCCTTTTCCTTGAGCGAATTCTTGTTGCATCAGGGCATTGCCAAGCACTCTGATACCGGTTCCGGCATCAAAAATTATTCGCTCATTGCCGGCGGTCAACACTTCTATGCAGGTAGTGTTGCCACCAAACTCTACTGTGTCTCTACCTGGGACAGGTATAGACCCTCTGACCCCCCAGAAATTAATGATCACACCAGCTTACCTTTCGACTGTTATTACAGGCACACTGAAACCATTGACTCAACGACTCGTTCAAGGTCATCCCTGTCGTAAAATTCAATTTCAATGCGGCCCTTATTTTTGCCCTGACGAATTCTGACTTTGGCCCCCAGAAGTTCTTGCAGGTTCTCTTCAACAGCTCTGACGTGCATATCGGAACTCATAAGTAATCTGCCTTTCTTGCGACAGACACTGGAGTTTTCTGCTTTCCCGCTGGCGATCTGCTTTTCGGTTTCATAAACCGACATCTGCTCAGTGACGATTCGCTTTGCCCACATCTTCACTTCAAGCGGGTCTTTAAGACCCGCAAGCATCTTTGCATGCCCTGCGGAAATCTGCCCATCAGCCACCATCAACTGCACTTCTGGTGGAAGTTGCAGCAGCCTGAGCCTGTTGGTCAGCGCCGATCTGCTTCTTCCTACCTTTTCTGAAAGTTGATCGTGGGTCAGTCCAAAGTTTAATAGAATGTCTCTGAGTGTTCTGGCTTCTTCGACAGGATTTAGATCCTGGCGCTGAATATTTTCGATCAGCCCGGCGAGCATGGTTTTTTCTTCGTCGAGTTTACGAATGACCGCTGGTATGCTGGTTCTGCCCGCAAGTTTGCTGGCGCGAAAGCGACGTTCACCTGATACGATCTGATACCTGCTGCCGATCTGTCTTACCAGAACAGGCTGCAGAACACCGTTTTCACGTATAGACTGGGCCAGTTCTTCCAATGCCTGTTTTTCAAAGATCTTGCGTGGCTGGTTCGGGTTGGGGTAGACCTGTTCAAGAGGAAGGAGTTTGAACTCCATTTCTGGCTGGCTACCAACTCCGATACATTCCGCGCCATCTTTACTATCGGTAAAATCTGGCTCGAGGTTTAGCAGGTTTTTTATCATCAAATTTTGCCGTCTCACTCAATTTAATTCGTCATATATGTTATCATGATGATTAAACTCATACAATAATCTTAAAAAAAACAGGTGAAAAAATGCGACGATCAGGTTTTATTACAGTGTCAGTCTTGATGCTTTTTTTGTTTCTGGCAAATGTAGCTGGTGCCCAGCCTGTTCAATCGACCCCCGAATATCAGAAGGCCATGCAGCTTCTTGCCCAGGGAAGCTATGAGCCGGCTGTCGAAGAGCTCAAGACTCTGCTTGGTAATGGCAAGTTCCATTCTCCTGCCATGGTCGAAATTGGAAAAATCAGAATCAAGCAGGCTGAGAGTGAACTTAGCAACGCTCTGGCCCACTTCAGTGAGGCCGCCGACATGATGAACAGCGGCATACTTTCGGGCGGGGTAACCGGCCCTGAGCTGCCCAAGACCCTTTATGATCTGGCAAGGGTCTACGAAGAGAGAATCAAAAATTATGTTATGGCAGCTGAGATGTATACCAAAATCATCGAAGAGCACCCGGCATTTCTGGCAATCGATAAGGTCTACTACAATCTTGCCACCTGCCAGGAAGCGATGGGCCTTTACGATCAGGCTGCCACAAACTACAAACGTATTGTTACTGATTATGCCTATAGCACCTATTTTCCGGCTGCCCAGGAAAAGATGAAAAAATTGTCGATCGGGACAACCGCCCAGGAAGGTGCCCTCGCTGTTCAGGAATCCCTTGCCGCTGACGCAGACAGCGACAGCGAAGTAAAGGCAAATATGGATCTTGGTGATATGCACGCTGAAGCAGGCAATTTTAAAGACGCTGCTGCAGCTTATCGCAAAGCAATTGCCGGCAGCAATGATGGTCAAGATGCGGTTGCAGGCTATCGCAAGCTGATCAGTATGCTCGAAGAAAAGCAAAAAGACTACGAAGGAGCTGCGAAAGCCGTTGAAGATATGTTGCAGCGTTTCCCCGATGCACCGGGTGGCGAAGATCTGATTTATCGTCTCGGTCGAATTTATGAAGAAGACATGGATTCAATGAAAACGCAGGTGATAGACGGCAAGGTGCGCTATCGCAAATCAAGTGAAAACGTCGAAAAGGCAATCGATTATTATAATTCTGTAACCGAAAAGTTCCCTGATGCCGATGTATCAGCAGATGCCTTCCTGCGCAAAGGCGAACTCTATGAAAAGGAACTTAAAGACTATGACAAGGCCCGCTCATCCTACCAGGAATTCCTCAGAAGGTTTCCGGGTCATAGTGATGCCGACAGCGTGCGCGAAAAGCTCGACGCTATCGAAGGCTACTGATTCTACTGAATTTTTGCCCGGGCATCAGACCAGAAAAGGCAATATTGTTCTTATTGTCGTCCTTATCTGTCTGATGCTTTTTTCTTCGGGTGACATGGCTTTTGCCAATGCAACAGTTAACGGGTTGAGCGGCACTATGCTGGTACCCGGTCTTGAGGTTCTGCCCCCGGGCGGTGCCAGGGCTGCCATTCATATGATCGGAGAATCAGAATTCAACGAAGCCACCTTTAAAGGGGTTTTTGCCTTTTCTGATGATTCTGAAGTTGCGATTATTAAAAGATTTGCGGTGCGCGGCAAATCTGAACAGACCGAACCGCTTTTTGCCGGCAAATATAAGGTTAGGCCCAATATGGCTGTGGCAGCCATTCTTGACCCGAATGAGGGATTTCAGGACTCAGTAATGCTGCTTTCCGGAATCCCGGGTAACCGCGTGGTTCTTGGTGTCGGCACTAACATTGCCATGAACCCCCAGGAAAAAAAGGCTGCGTTTGGTCGCTACAGTCAGAAGGGTGCAGAGGTCGATCCGGTATTTTTTATCATGGGTGCCAATCTCAATATTGATGTCGATACCAAACTGACAATCGATTATGCCGGCAATGATTTTGTTATAGGTCTAAGGCACGCTTTTGACGAGGCTTTGAGCCTTGACTTTGGTCTTTATACCCCGAGCAAAATTTACGATCGCCACAGATTTATTGTCGGTGCCAATTTTGGTTTCTAGTGGTCCGTCACACAAGAATTACATGGTTCATCGTCATTCCCGCGAAAGCGGGAATCTTATCCCTAAAGGCTTAGATCCCCGCTTTCCCCCTTTCGGGGACAAGCGCGGTGATGACATTGAGGACGCTGATTTTGCATGTTCAACGTTGACAGAGGACTAGTTTATGCTGACCACCATTTTCAATGCTACGCTGATAATTTTGATCACCTGGCTTGCCTATCGTTATTTTGAGCTGCGCGAAAGAACCAGTCCGTTAGAAGAGCGTTATGCCCAGCTCATTTCCGGGGTGGCTTCAATAGTTGATCGCGTTGAG
>JAQUZA010000439.1 GCA_028691595.1 Candidatus Rifleibacteriota bacterium | reverse complement strand
TTCGGGGTCACCTTCGAAATTGACACGGTAGGAGAGCTTGATATGCACGCGGCACAGATCGCTGGTTTCGGCATCGATGAGGTCAGAAACCTTATTGTGCATACAGCGCAGGAAGGCTGTTTTGATGGTCTTTGCATCGCTCTTCGGGGTGCCGGTCGAAAGTTCCATGGCTTCGAGAATCTGGTCGTATTCAAGCAGCACCGTCTGAGGCCCAACCACCACTTTGCGTTCACCGGTTCTGCCGACCACGAGAACTGCATAGCCTGTCCAGACATCGAGGGCAACAGCACCTTCATACTTGGTGTCGAGAGTTATGGTGCGAGGCTGCGTAAACGATGGACTACGGGTAAAATCGTCGCCTGCAAAGCCTTCAGCGGCCTGTTCTCTCGCCGCCATCGCCGGAGCAGGGGCTGCGGCAAGCTTGCGCTTCAAGTCGCTTTCAGTGAGAAATTCATCGCGGCCACTCGCCTTGGCGATGCTCTTCAGGCGGGTATTATAATCGAGTGCTTCCTGGTTGCCTGGAAACATAAGAGCAACCTGTTTTGGTTCAAGAAAGCGCCTAACGATGACTTCGACACGCGGATCTGCGAGATACATACTTGGGCCACGCATCAGACCAATTTTGCCGGTCAGGCGGTTAAGCACATAGCGGCCTTCGCCGGCCGGAATCGCCACCGCATAATGCAGTTCGCGTTCACCGTATTTGATGATAGCGTGTTCGGGGCGCGGAAAATAAATCATCTGGTCTTTGCCGGTGATGAACAGTTCCTGACCGACTTTGTAATCAACACCATTTTCAGTGTATGGCGCGATTACCTTGATGTAAATACCGCTGATTTCATTAAGCTCGATGGCTTTGAACTTGCAGGTACCATTCTTTTCGATAAAAGTCTCGGTGGGATTTGGAAACACAACAGCCGGCCCCTGAATAAAACGCTTATTGCCATCTTCGTCGAGAAGAATACAATATTCAAGACGCTCAAGCGTTACGGCTTCACGCAGGTAGTTGCCATCGGCATCACGCACGACTTCAACCCCGGTAGGCGGAATATAAAAAGACACTTCGGTGCCCTTTATGATCAACTGCTTACCCATGGTGAGTTCAGGTATGCCATCGCTAATTTTTGCGGCATCTTCAACAGTGCCTGACTGGGGTTTAACCACGGCTTTTTTCCAGTTGTCGCGGGCGGCATCTTCGTCGTAAACGCGCACTACGAGGTATTGGTTGAGGTGCAGGTAGTGGCCCTGAATGACGCGAACCATCTGGCCTGGCCACAGGGCAAAATTAACCGGGCCCGGCATATTGACCTTGTGGCCAATTTTAAGCTCAGGCAGGCTGTTAGAGCCAAAATGTGGCGGCTGCAGACCGTCTTTTGGAGGGTTCTTCAGCACCAGATACCAGCCTTCGGGAGCGGTAGAAAATACAGCAATAGCCTGCTCTAGAGTCACACGCTCAAAACGTTTATTGTGGTCGTTAAAAACCACCGGCTGATCTGTATTGGCCAGGCTTGTCTTGTACGGGCCGACATAAACGACTATGTGCCCCTTGGTCTGGTCAGAAATAAGACAATATTCATTGGGCGACAGAACCAGGTCGCGTTCGCGATTGGTGTTCTCAGGCATTTTCCTTGCTCCTCTTAAATTAATCATTCTTTATGAATTATAGAAGAGCCGCAAATTTTATACAATCAAATTTGTGCCGGTATGGTAGCATCGGGGCAGAACCATGACGGAGGTCAAAGATGCTGCCGTTTGTCAAAAGAGGCATTGCCGAAAGAAAAGCCGGCAAGCCGCAGGGTACCATCGCCAATTTTTCCCCTGATCGTGCCAACGAGACCATTGTTGAGCTGATCGAATTCGATGCCGGAGAATACCACGAACGCGAAATCACCGACATCAATGAGCTTTATGCCATTCGCCAGAACAACCTGGTATCATGGCTCTGTTTCTACGGCCTCAAAGATGTCGACACCCTCAAAACCGCCGCCGAAATGTTCAGCATCAACCCGTTGACGATCGAAGATATTCTCAACCCTGACCATCGGCCAAAATTCGAGACCTTCGACAACTATCTGTTCGTCATTATAAAAATGATCGATATCAGTGACGAAGGGCATCTGAGCAGCGAACAGGTCAGCCTGATCATTGGCGAAAATTTTGTTCTGACCTTTCAGGAAAAGCCCGGCGATGTTTTTGAACCCATTCGCGAACGCCTGCGCAAAAATGTCGGCAAGCTGCGCCAGGGGCACTCTGATTACCTCGCCCTTACCCTCATAGACATAATTATCGACAATTATTTTGTCGTGCTTGAATGTCTGGCGGAAGCTCTTGAAGAGCTTGAACTAACCCTGCTGAAAACACCCGAAGATTTTAACGGCAATGACGTTCATGAGCTGAAAATGCAGCTTTTCTACATGCGCAAAATTTCGTGGCCGCTGCGCGAAATTGCCGCCGCCCTGCTGCGGGCTGATTCACCGCTGATCTGGCCCGAAAGCCGACTCTATTTTCGCGACATCTATGACCACGCGGTACACGTGCTCGAAACCTCAGAAACCCTGCGAGAAGTCTCGATCGGGGTCTACGATCTCTACATTTCGAATATCAGCCTGCGTATGAATGACATTATGCGAACTCTCACCATCATCGCCACAATTTTCATCCCTCTGACCTTCATAGCCGGAGTCTACGGCATGAATTTCGAAAATATGCCCGAATTGAAATGGGGATACCCGGGCATCTGGGTAGTAATGGTAGCAGCAGCACTTGCCATGCTGGCCTATTTCCGGCGACGCAACTGGCTCTGAACCAAACACAGGAAGGTATTTTTGCATGGAATCAAGATTAATAGTCATCGAAAAGCGTCTTGCCTACCTCGAAAAGTTCGTTGAAGAACTCAATGAAGTTATCGTCGATCAACAGAAACAACTCGACCGCTGCCACAAAGAACTGGCACGCCTGCAGCCCAAAGCCACACCCTCGCCGATCGACGAAAACGGCCAGCACGACGAAAAACCGCCACACTACTGAAACAGAGCCTTCTCTGCCAATATCAGCACAGTTAAGAAGCTGGTTATATTTTAATAATTCACATCACCCACGCCCGCCAAGGCGCGAAAACTCGGGTAAAACAGGAAAATGGCTCGTCGGGATTGCGTTCACCCTGGCAGCATTTTCCAGAAGCATCGGAGCTAATCCGTGTCCATCGGAGCTAATCTGTGTTCATCTGTGTTCATCACTGGGAAATCCTTCTCTTTATCCGTGGGACAGGTGGCGGTAAGTCTCGCAGGCAATCATCAGCTCATCGTGGGTACCTGTGGCCTCGATGCGCCCGTCTTTGAGCACAATTATGCGATCTGCCATCATTGCCGTAGCCATGCGGTGCGTAACGATCAGACAGGTAATGCCGCTAAATTCACGGTCAAGATCTGCCCACAACTTTTTTTCATTGGCAGCATCGAGACTGGCGGTAATGTCGTCCATCAGCAGTAACTGAGGTTTGCCCACCAGGGCACGAGCTATCGAAAGACGCTGGCGCTGACCTCCTGAGAGCGTAACACCGCGCTGGCCAACC
>JAQUZA010000020.1 GCA_028691595.1 Candidatus Rifleibacteriota bacterium | reverse complement strand
CAAGTGCAATCTTGCATGCTGCAACAGCCAAATCTGAGGCAGCCCATTCTGCAGGGGCCCGAAAACGGGTAAGTATGCCGGTTGCCTCTTCGTTTTTGTTAATGATTTCGGCACCGCATCTTTCGCGGAATTCATCATTATGGTGTTCCTCGGTCGGGACATAAGCCCCGCTGCCTATTATTTTTGCGTATCTTTTCATCTTTTCACTCCTGATTTTGCATTGCAGCATTTTTTAGCAGTATCGCAGCAAAATGTCAAGATCTTTGGTAATACTGGTGGTAAAAGCCCAACAACTGCCAGATTTCCTGAAATGGGCCCATCAGCAAAAGCAAGATTTTTCTTCATTGCAACATTTCCCAGGAGGGAAAAAAGTAAAAGTTTTTTTGAACCGGCTGAAGAAAAAACTGTATTAGCATATGAACAACAATGAAAAGAACAGATGAACAACTTTTATTCGATGTTGCCAAAGGCGATAAAGCCGCATACAGAGAGATTTATCAGAATTACTCTGCAGCGATTTACCGCCTGGTAAAGCGAATGATCGGCAGCCAAAGCAGCGATTATGATGAAGTCTTTCAGGAAGCCATGCTGCGCATCTGGAAAAACGCGCCACTGTTCGACCCGGCCAAAGGCAGGGCCAAAGCCTGGATATATCTGGTCAGCACCCGGTATTGTCTTAACTGGCTTGAAACGAAAAAAAACAGAGGCATGGCCAGAGAAGTTGAATTGCCTGATACCTTAAAGGATTCAGAGGCCTTTGAGCCAGAAGAATCAGCTGTCAGAAACGAAAATGCCACAAGCGCTCTCAAGCTGCTTGAAAATTTGCCAGATGACCTTAAACAGGCTGTCAGCCTCAGGCATCTCGATCATCTCAGCATTGACGAAATTGCTGAAATTACTCAGACACCGTCAGGAACGGTTAAAAGCAGGATTTTTTACGGACTCAGGAAGTTAAGAAGCTTCTTTTTCAAGGAGAATTCTCATGAATAGAAACCCGCAATGCGTTGAACTGCAGTCACGCATGGTCGAGTATTTCAGCGGGCCACCCGGCCAGGTGCTGCCCGATGAAATCAAAAATCACCTCGAAAGCTGCGGCAGATGCCGGCAGGAGTTTGCAGAACTGAGCAAGGTTCTTGAAAAGCTGTTACAAGAATCGGAAGTTCAGGAAGTTGTTCCGGAACGTCTGCTGGCCGGCATAGAGTTAAGGCTCGATTCGACACCGCAGCTGAAACCTGTTACCCGACGCAGCAACAGCGGAAGAAACCTGCTGATCATGCAGTATTCTTACCTGGCGTTCATGTCGGTGATAATCTGGCTGACCATATTGTCTGCCCAGCCTTTTCTGACGGGGTGGCTGGCCGAAAACAGCATGCAATCGTCTCTGACTCTTCTCAACGAATATGGTTTGTTTCTGGCATTCTTTGCTATCGGCGGCATTTTCGCTTTAATCAGTTCGCCACTGATCATCAGAACCCTTTCGCAAAGCTCGACAACCGAAAGGAAAACCGGTTTTTTCTCACGCCTGTTCACCGGTAGTCTGCGCTTATTCGCCTGCTGAAGCAGGAATCAACAATAGGAGAAAACTGATATGAAATTTCCTGATAAAAAAGATCTGACCGCCAAGGATATTCTGTTCTATGTCTGTGTCATACTGCTTGGGCTGCTCGCCCTCAACATTGTTCTCAGGATGCTGCCGCCAGCAATCTTCCTGTTCCTGATCCTGGCTCCGCCGATTTTCGTACTGGCTGACGCACAGGAAAGACGGGTCAACAGACCCGTTCTCTGGGCTACTTTTGCATTATTCACCAACGTTTTCGGCCTGGTTGTTTACCTGCTGGTACGCCCTGAGCAACCATCTGTGCAAACATGCAAAAGCTGTGGTGGCATTCTCGAAGATAAATTTTGCAACTGCCCCTGGTGCGGTGAGAAAGTCGACAGGCCGCTTGAAAAGTGCCCAGGCTGCGGAGAAGAAGTCAAAAAAGGCTGGAAATTCTGCCCGAACTGCAACTACAACCTTAATCAACCAGTTCAGGAACAGGCAAAAACAGTTACCACGGCCTGATATTTCTTATTGAAAAACAACATTCACAAGAAACCCGGCTTAAGCCTGAGAATTCAGGTTTAAACCGGGTTTCACTTTTTGTCTGAATTGCCAGACATGAAGCCACTAGAAAGAACTCGTTGCCTGTTTCTATTCTGCGACTTTTATTGCAGCGGTGGTTGTGTTAGACTGTGCTAGTTTTAAGATTGCTCTTACTTAACATTTTCCAGGAGGCTTTCATGTCTATTATTGATGCTATTCAGGCCCGTGAAATCATCGACAGCCGTGGCAATCCCACTATTGAAGTCGAAGTGATAACCGAGAGTGGTGCTTACGGTTGTGCTGCTGTTCCTTCTGGTGCTTCAACAGGTGAACACGAAGCAGTAGAACTGCGCGACGGAGATAAAAAGCGCTTTGGCGGCAAAGGTGTCCTGAAAGCCGTAGAAAACGTAAACGAAACTATCGCCGGTGAACTCGAAGGCATGGATGCGGTTGAGCAGCGCTCAATCGATGCTACCATGATCGCCATGGACGGCACCAAGAACAAGGGCAAACTCGGTGCCAACGCTATTCTCGGCGTATCTCTGGCTGTTGCCAAAGCCGCGGCTGAATTTGCCGGGCTCCCCCTTTATCGTTATCTTGGCGGCACCAATGCCTGCACTCTGCCGGTTCCGATGATGAACATTCTCAACGGCGGCTCACACGCTGACAACAACGTTGATTTCCAGGAATTCATGGTTATGCCGGCCGGAGCCAAAACTTTCAGTCAGGCTCTGCAGATGGGCATCGAAACTTTTCACGCTCTCAAAGGCGTTCTTAAAGCCAAGGGCTACAACACCGCCGTTGGTGACGAAGGTGGTTTTGCACCGAATCTCAAATCAAACGAAGAAGCAGTTGAACTGATTCTCGAAGCTATAGCCAAAGCCGGCTATAAAGCAGGCAAAGACATTTTCATCGCTCTTGACCCCGCCGCCAGCGAATTCTATGAAAAAGGCCACTATGTATTCAAAAAATCTGACAAGTCAAAAAAGACCTCAGAAGAAATGGCCGATTACTGGATGGCATGGGCAAAGAAATACCCGATCATCTCTCTTGAAGATGGCATGGCTGAAGACGACTGGAAGGGTTGGGAATACCTCACCAAAAAGAATGCCGGCAAAATTCAGCTGGTTGGTGACGATCTCTTTGTAACCAACGTTGAACGCCTTAAAATGGGCATTGACAAAGGTGTTGCCAACTCAATTCTTATCAAACTGAATCAGATCGGCACCCTCACCGAAACCCTCGATGCTATCGAAATGGCAAAGCGTGCCGGTTACACAGCCGTTGTATCACATCGCTCAGGCGAAACCGAAGACACAACCCTTGCTGACCTCGCCGTAGCCACTAATGCCGGCCAGATTAAAACCGGTTCTGCTTCAAGAACTGACCGAATCTGCAAATACAACCGACTTCTCAAAATTGAAGAAGAACTTGGGCCAGATGCCAGATTCATGGGTCTTGGCAGCTTTTACAATATCAAAAAAAGCAAATAAGCTCAGAATTGTCTGATAAGAGGCCTGTCGAAAACTTTCGACAGGCCTTTTTTCACAGGTGCAAGTTAATTTGAAAGGAACCCGGAATGAACGCAATTTCGCTGATATTGCTGATGATTGTTCCCGAAATTTTGTTGTTGCTGTTTCTTATCTGGTATCTGAGGCTGAGTCTTATCATTAAAGGTCTTCAGGCCGGGCTGGCAGTTACACCCATGATGTTGATCGGCATGCGGATGCGCAAAGTTGACCCGGCTCTGGTAATCTTGAACGCCATTAAGGTGATTAAAGCAGGGGTTGGCACTCAGCTGAGCAAACCAGAGGATCTGGTTTATATCTTTGAAGCTCATTGCCTTGCCGGTGGCAATGTGGGCAGGGTGGCAGCGGCTTTGATTGAAGGCCAGAACCGTGGCGAAAATCTGACGGTTAAGCAGGCCTGCGCCATAGATCTCGAGCTGACAGCAAAAGAGACTAACTAACCATTCAACAGTAGATTCAGACATAAAAAAAGCTGCCCTGAGGCAGCTTTTTTTTATATCGATTAAATTAATTCGTTCAGAAACCGGTTAATTTGAACCGGCAGCGGGTGCTGCTGGAGCAGTCTCACCAACTGGAGCGACTGGAGCAGCGATCGGAGCGGCAACCGGAGTAGCGGCCGGTTCTGCAGTTACAGCTACCGGAGCGACTGGAGCTACTGGTACCGCGCTGGTATCAGGAACCTGAATCGGGAGGCCGGGCATAGCTGCCGGAGCCATTGGAGCTGCTGCTGGTGCTGAATACTGAGCAGAAGGGTTTGCTTCTTCCCATCTTGGGATGTAAACAGCAATGATCAAGGAAGTGATCATAAAGACCACTGCCATGGAAGTGGTCAGTTTAGACATGAAGCCACCGCTGCCGCGTTCACCAAACACAGTAGAAGAAGCGCCGCCGCCGAATGCGCCAGCAAGACCTTCGCCTTTATCAGCTTGAAGAAGAACAATGATAATCAGACCTACACATACGAGAATATGGATCAACTGAATAAAACCGGCGAGCATAGCCTGTAAACTCCTTTGGTTCGGTACATAAACTTAGGGTGACTGAGTTTAGCAACAGCGACCGAAATTGTCAAACAATTCTTTAATTCATGCGGGAAAGCAGCCAGAACTGGTAAGTATCAAGCAAACGCAGCAGAGGATCGAGCCCAAGGTAGAAAATAAAAAGAAAGGCAAAACACAAATAGGGCCCGAAAGGAATCATATGGGTAAGGGGCCGGTATTCTTTGCGGTAGCGGATTCTCTGGTAAATTATACTTGAGATGCCACCGACTGCACCCAGAAAACTGGCCATGATAACCGTGCCGATAACCGTTTGCCAGCCAGCCCAGGCACCAAAAGCGGCGAGAAGCTTAACATCGCCGCCCCCCATGCCTTCTTTTTTGAGCAGCAGCACTGCCAGCCAGGCCAGCAGCCATAAAAACCCGCCGCCCAGAAGAAAGCCAAGCAACGAATCAACAAATTCAATGTTGTAGCTCGGCGCTGAATAACCGGCCTTAACCCAGGCCCAGCAAGCGGCAGCATAAAGCAACCCGGCCCAGCAACCGTTTATAGACAAAGTATCGGGAATAATAAGATATCTGATATCAACAATGGTGATAATCATGCAACTGATGGCAAAAACCCACGAAATTATCGCCTTGATCGACAAACCAAAATAGGCCACCGATAATCCAGCCACCAGTGCTGAAATTATTATATAGAGGCGATCCTGGGTGCGGCCGGCATTGTAACAGCCTCGCCGGACTCCGCCCTCGCAATCAGCGCAATGGAGATAGTCGCAATGGAATGTTTCGTGACCCGGCCAGGCCCGAATAGCCCAGCTTATGCGTGGCCCTGCCAAAGCCCCAAGCACTGCGGCAATCAAGGCAAAATGAATGGATGCGGTAAGCAAATCAGGATTCCTCAACTATCCAGCCATTTTTTTTAAAAACCCGGCCGAGCATCTTAAAAACAAGTTTGGCTGCCAAAAAGTCAGATGCGATGTTGCCGGGCAGGGGGCAAAGTTCGACGACATCAAATCCAACTACATTACGCTCATCGATAACACGGTTAAGCAGGTGCAATGTCTGATACCAGAGCATACCACCCGGTTCTGGCGTGCCTACTGCCGGCATGATCGAAGGGTCGAAGGCATCGAGATCGATGGTTATATAAACATTGTCGCCCAGGCGCTTCATGACACGATCAACCCAGGCCATATTGCCGTCAGCCATTTCGCTCGCCCAGATAATGCCGTCATGACCGACCTTTTTGATAAATTCCATTTCGCTGCGGCAGGTGTTGCGAATACCAACCTGGGTGATCTTTGCCAGGTCATAGACTCGACGCATTACAGATGCGTGGCTGAAGGGAGTATTTTCGTATGAATCGCGCAAGTCAGAATGAGCGTCAAGCTGCAGCACCGAAAGAGAATCGCCGTATTTTTCTTTGAGAGCTTTGATCGGGGCAGTAGTTACACTGTGCTCGCCGCCAAGCAATATGGGAAATTTGCCATCATTCACAACTGCTCTTACCGCATTTTCTATGTTGTCGAGGGTCGCTTCGGGGCCACGCATATCAGGCTCGAGTTCAGGAAGAGTATGAACGCCGGCAGTTACAGGCTCACACTGAAGATCGAGATCAAAAAGTTCAACCTGTCTCGAAGCTGCAATTATGGCCGCCGGGCCTTCACGGGTGCCGGCTCGATAAGAAGTGGTGCTGTCATAGGGTGCCGACAGAATGACCGCCTTCGCGTCTTCGTATCTGCTGTCTTCTTCTGAGAGTCCAAGAAAACTGAAGCTGGCTTTGAAATGTACTGAATCGAGGCTCATGTAGTTCCCCCGTGAAAATTTGTTGGTGAGCTGCATGATAGCACAAACAGCGACAATTGCATCAGCTTTTCTGGCAAACTCGATATGTTTCACTGCAGAAGTTTTGCTTTAAAGGGCTGAGAAATGATTTCTGTCTAATGGTTCAACCAAGCATGCTCAAAATCTCAAAGATCACTTCGATAATATCAAATACGGTGGCAACGTTTCCGACAAAGTGACGAAAACTGCTGCTGAAAATCAACAGGCCACAAAACAGCATCAAAGAAAAACCCTCAACACCAGCGAAAAAAGTCAGAACTCCAGTGATAATCAAATATATAGCCAGCATACTGTTCACCTCTTTTAACTGTCAGCTTAGATAGCAATCAGCATGCCAGAAGACAAAAGCTTTGGCAGTGCTGCTTCGGGCGCTTATCTTTGATTCTCTGCGACAATCCTGTCATCGATAAGAGACAGTCCTGGCCATAAGTATCGATCATGCCATTAATGTCTGAAAAGAGGCAAAACCGGCATTAATATCTACATCTTTCGAGTTCACCTTTTCATGCGAAGCTTTCCCACTGTCTACCGGGTCGATTTTCTGATATGCTTTGCCTAATAATTTCTGGAGGAAGAAAATGCCCTGCCTGCCCCTTCGCAGTCTTTCAATAGAAGCCAGCGCGGCCCTTGCAAAGCTTGAGAAGTTTTTTATGAGCCGGCCGGCTTTTCTCATAGCCTATTCTGGTGGCATGGACAGCAGTTTTCTGGCAATTGCAGCGAGCAGATACGCATCAACCGCTTATCGTGCAGTTCTTGTTAATTCACCTTTTACTTCTGCCGAAGAAATGCAGATTGCCAGACACACCGCGACTATCTACCGGCTGAATTACGAAGAGATTGGCGCTAACCCTCTACTGGCCGATGAAGTTGTGCAAAATGACCCGCAGCGCTGTTATCATTGCAAGAAGCTTATTTTTAATAAACTTCTCGAGCTGGTTCGCCCGGAAGAAACAATCTGCGAAGGCTCGGTTATCGATGACGAGACTGATTATCGGCCCGGGAAACAGGCCATCAAAGAGCTCAAAATTTGCAGCCCCCTGCATGAATGCGGTTTCAGCAAAGCAATCATTTCGGAGATACTTACCGCAGAAGGAGCAACCGGAGTTGTGCGCCCAGGGCAAAGCTGTCTGGCCACCCGCATTGCGACAGGTACCCCGATAACTCCTGCCGCGCTCGAACAAATTGCAGCCGGAGAAGAAATGTTGCGACGGGCGGGCCTAAGTTTTTTTCGTCTCAGACATCATGGTAATCTGGCACGACTTGAAGTTGCCCCGGGCCAGAGGCATCGTGCCCTCGACATTGCCGCCGCTCTGGCCGAAGACTTCGCAAAAATCGGATTCAAGCATGTCTGCATCGATATAACCGGCTACCGCAGAGGCTCGATGAACCGGTAAGGTTTGGTTCAGCGCAACAGAGAATAAGCAAGAAACAAGACCAGACACAGAATAAATATCAGCAGAACCGAACCAGTTACCCGTTCATAGGTGCCGGCCTGGCGGACCACACTTATTCCGCGCCTGGCAAAAGAGCGTTCAAGAGAGTTAAGATCGATCATCAGCCAGTTAAGCCGGTAACTTTGCCTTTCGGTAACAACCTCAAGCGAGCTAAGATTTGTTGAACCGCCCCTGGTTTTAAAATACCAGGCGATTACCCGCTGGCAATCAGCCAGTTCAATTACTTCTTCACGGCCGGCATTGACGCTTGCGGGTAGAGTGAGAATTGCAGAATCAATGACAATCTCTCCGGGGTCTTTGTAACGCCGTTTAAGCAGCCAAAGACGCATGACAACATAGCCGGCAAAGCCAAAAAGTGCAAGCCAGCCTTCACCGAGAAGAGTGTTGTTAAAGCGTATCTGCAGAAATATTGCCAGAACGACAACCAGGCCACACATAGCATTGTCAACTATATTTAGAGGCAAGCCGAGCAGAGCAACGGCAAAAACCTCACGCATTGGCGGTTTTGGGGCAATTGGTTCGCTTGAATTGTTCATAATTTTAACCAGTTATCAGCATTCAACACAGAAAACGCTTGATATAAGGCGGTCAGGAACCCGGTCAAATTTTCTGCAGATTTCGGGATGAGTTGCAATCTGCCGATAAATTATTAGAATAAGCTACAGGAGAAAAAAATGGCACCTGCATTAACCAAATCCGAAAAAATTCTTGACCAGCTTGCTGACGGCAGCAGCTTTGCCGAATTGAGCGATCAACACGGTTATACCCGCAAAGACTTTCTGACTGCCGCCCTGTATGGAGTGGCAGAACTGCAGGCCGAATATATTGAGCTGCTGAAAAAACATGGCCGCTTCAATGAATATACGGGCATAAAATAACCCGGCCAGACGCAGAGTTCTGACCGGGCCCCTTAAAGCTGATTATTCGGAGAGATAGCCGTAAATATAACCGGCAAAAGCACAAATACTGATTACCATTGCCCACCAGATAAAACGGAATATAGACATGCTTTCCTCCACTAGGTTTGATTTCGAGTTGATGATAACATAGTCAACAACATGGAGTCAAAAACCAGACTCGAAAACAAGGACTTCCTCGAATGAAAAAAAACTCCTGGCTGAAAACAATAATGTTGTCTGCCATTGTATCGGTTGCAGGCAGCCCGACCCTGCTGGCGTTCGACAACACCAATATTCTTGTTGAAGAAGCCGTCAACCACATTTATCAGCAACGCTACAAGCAGGCACATCAGACTCTCAAGGAAGCCTACGAACAATCACCACGTCATCCCGGCGTGCACTTCAATCTTGGTCGTCTTTTCGAGCTGACCGGCAATTTTAGTGAAGCTCTCAAGGAATATCGTCTCGCTGCCTCACTTGACACCTCGATGGTTGCTGCCAGGCGCGGTATTGCCCGCTGCACCGTCGAACTCAAAAGAAGTCAGGCGACCATGCCCCCCACCTCTGAACCCGCACAGGTAGTGCAGTCATCCGCAAGGGCACAGACAAATGTGATTCAGACCCGGGCAGTTGATTTTGAACCAGAGATAATGCCAACCAGCCAGAGACCAGTCAGCCAGGCCCGCGTTGTTACACAGACACCCGCTGCCCAGCAACCCCGGGCAGTTCTTACCCAGCCTTACAACCGACCAGCCACCCGGGCATTGCCGGCGTTACCACCCATCAATACTCAGCCTGCTCCAGCATACTCGAACGCCGATATAAAATTGCCGCCATTACCGATGAAAGTTTCAACTCAAGCCGCAAAACCTTCTGGCGAAGCCAGGGCCGAAACTCTTCTTGATAGTGGCAAAAAAGATGAAGCCATGCAGTTGCTGCAGACTATCCTCGAAAAAAACCCCGACAGCCCACGGGCTCACTTTCTTATGGGCAAAGCTCTCAGCCTCGATGGCGATCTTTTTGCATCGATCAAGCACCTTGAAGAAGCCATCAGAGTTGACGAAAAATTTTATGATGCCTATTTTCTGCTGGGCCGAAATTATGCTCGTGTCAATCTTCTGGAAGATGCGCTGCGCAATTACCAGTTTTACTATGCCATAAAGCCCCAGGCTTCTGTTGCCATCGAAATTGCCAGAATTTACGAAACCATGGGCAAGCCATCGCAGGCAAAAGATTATTATTCGCGGGCAAATGCTATGAATCCGGGCAACCCAAACCTGCAGATGCGTATGACCGAAGTTGCAGGCAACCTGGCGAACGATCTTTATCTGCGCGGCAACCATGCTTTTACCATGAATAATTTTGAAGAATCTGCCAACCTTTTCAGTCAGGCCCTTGAAACGGGCAATCTTCAGGAAAGCTCCCGTCGTGACGCTGTGCGCAAGCTTGAAGTAGCCCGTTTTAAAATTCGTGAGCTTGAAGAAAGGCTACGACCCTCCCGGGAAGGCCTGGCTACAATCCGTAAAAATTATGCCACGACCGAACTCAAGTTTTACCAGCTGACCGATGTCAGCTTTAAAACAAACTTTACCGGGCCCATTACTGTTGAGTGGCGAGGTTATATTGCCCGGAAACTCAACCGGCACGGTCGTGATTTTCTGCTGATGATCAAGGAACTAGACCGGGATGAACTTGACTACATGGGCAGAGACAGAAACGACTACCGGCTCAACAAGCACTATAATGGCCAGCCGCTGTTTCTTCTCGGCACTCGCAAAGGTGGATTTCCGGCATTTTTGAAAGAAGGCAAACTGATTACTTTTAACGGCAGCACCGACTGGAAATTCTATGAAGTCATAAATGAACTGGGACAGGCCGTAAAACTTCCGGCTCTCGATTTTATTATGGCAACATCAGATTAGCGATATCATATGCCCCGCAATTTGCTACCAGCTCTGTTCTTCTTCGCGATGATCTTTTTGTCGCCGGTTCTCATGGCTCAGAAACTGGTAGGTCAGGCCGAACATCTCAAAAAGTTTCCACAGTGCTTTGAAGTTAAAGCACCCCAGGCCGATGAAATGGCACGAGTTAGAAAACTGGTCGATGACCCACCATGTTTCAGACTTTGCTGTTATACGAATCCAAAAGGTTACTTCCTGCTGGCCTTTTTCCCTGACTATTTCCTCGAAGAACTGCGCAGCTGCTATTTTTCACAGTCTTCAATTCTTGGGGCCATGCAAATGTATAACGCCGAGCATGTTGTACCCTTACGCCGGCTGACAAGTGAAATGATCAACAGCCAGGATTCACCACTCATGCCCGATTACCTCAAGCATCCATTTCCGATGCCTTCAGCACACTGCCGCTACGAAAGTATCGGTGACCTGATTCACGGGAACCTCATCATCTATTGCACTTTTCACGGGGCCCCGCAACCGGGCCACTCGAAAAATAAAAGCAAACCAGCGACAAAACACTGACTCTAAGTGTGAACAGCCTGATCTTCTGGCATATCCCGTCGGTCAGTGCAGTTGCCAACCTTCTGCTGTCTCAAAAAAAGCCAAGATAAACAGACGCGGCAAGAAACCAGAACAGCCAGAAATAGGCGGCCAGAGCCACATGTTTTTCAGATATGGGTCTGCCAAATTGGTAAAATCTGGCCAGAACCGGCAGGGCCCCTGATGCAAGGCTCAACATAGCCAATGTCAGAGCTATTCTTTCGGGCAGAAAGAGATAGAGCGCCAGACACCAGCAGGAAGCGAAGGCCGCCAGGGCCATGATTTTTGCGGGGGCAAAGAATGCTTGTTTAGGAGCCAGTTTATGGTCGGTTACCTTTTCAGGCAGTCTTGAAGAAAGGAATTCCCAGGCTTCGAGCATATTCAGGTAACCAACCAGAGATATTTCACGCCCATTTTTCAAAGTAATCGAGATACAAAAATAATTCTCAGGGCCCAAACCGGCCGGCTGATAGAATTCACCCGGTTTCAGCGGCACATATTGAATTTCACGTATTTCTTCAATTGCAAATTCTTCGCTTTCGGGGGGGCGGTTAAAAACAATTTTGTCTTCATAAAAGCAATACCAGAAGTTGGCCGTGCCAATATAGAAATACGATACAATCTGAAGGCACCAGGTGAGACAAAGCCCCATAAGGATATTGCCAAAATGGCCCTTGAGCAGCAACAAAGTATGCTCAACGTCACCCTCGCCCATCAAAAGGCATAATAAAGCCGTTATTAAAACCAGAACGGTGTTTATTTTCAGCAGTTTTTTTCTTGCCAGGGCCTGGATTTCAGACTGGGGATATCTGACAATCAAAGCACCATCACAATTATTAAAACTGCCTGATTCCTGGTTCATATTTCGATCGTCGCCCCGAACCTAAACTTTTGTCTGACAGAGTCTGGCGCAGACACCTGGAAATGCTTACAGATCGCGTTGAGTGGTTATCAGATCTGAAATATTGAAGCAGACATTGCTACCAACTTCGGCCTTCAGATTTGAGTCGTAATTGATGACAACCCTCTTTGGCATGATCAACGGGCCTTCTTCACCTTTCTGGCGGTTCAGTGAATCAACGACAAGATTGCCAAAAATATTAATCTGTTCACCGCCAACAATGCTTTCTCTGGCGTAGAGGGCTGATTCAACCTTGGCGTTGGCAAGGCCTTTTGCCAGTTTAATAGAACCTTTCAGCGATACGAGAGAAAGAAATGATGAAGCGCTGTCATGAACGACATTATCGTTAATATAAATATCGCCTTCAGTGACGATCATACCCTGACCAGAAATTCGCCCGCCAATGTAAAGATTGCCCTGAACATAGACCAGGCCCCAGACCGAAGCCGGTTTTGAATAGCTGCCCTGCAATGTCAGGTCTCTTTCGATGAATTCATGGCAGTAGTCTTTGGCCTCTTTTTTGATGCGGTCCAGTTGCATGGGTTCAAGCTTATCAGGGTGCCTCGAAACAAAATCGAACTTGGTGTTGATAGTGTAGGGGTCAGAACTTGGGTAGGGCGTTTCAGTGATACCGAGTACGTAAGGTTTGAGCTTCTGGTAATACCTGATTATTTCGCCTTCATAATAGGTGTATTTGCTCAGATACGGGTCATGAAGCTGGTTACTGCAGAACAGGTAACCTATTTCAGGTCTCTGGTGAGAGAAAATTGAGTTGTCTTCAAAATAGTTGATTATGTCATCGGCGGCAAAGAACGGCAGATAAACGTGCAGACGGCCATTGGTGCGAATTTTGCCCCAGAGATAGGGGTGCAGTTTTTGAATGGAAATATCGACAAAGTCTTTGATCTTGATATCTGAAACCGACATGACCAGTTTGCGGATGACCTTGAGGGTGCGAATCTTCATGTCACCTTCAAACCCGACGTTACTTGCCATATTCGGCTCCCAGAAGAAGTCGCCGGCGGTGTTGCCGAGGGTTTCCTGGAATGCATCGCTGGTTTTTCGGCCCAGATCATCGATCAGAGACTTCAGTTCTCTTACTACGCTCCAGTTCCGGCATCTGAATTCGCCATGGCGAAGATATTCGTCTTTTCGACTTGCAACGAACAGAGTGTAGTTTTCTGCCGGGGGCGTGAGATCAGTAACTTTCAATTCTCTGATAACTTCGATCTTCTTTTCGGCATTGCGATATCGACCGACGGCTTCAAAGCGCAGCAGACCTTCCCAGCCGCCAAGAGCCTTATCAGCGTATGTGTCGCGATTTTCTTTGCGATAGACCTTAAGCGAGGCCGGAACCTCTTCATATTCATCAATATAGGTCTTGAAGGGAGTCAGTCGCAGATTATTAACCTCAACGAGAACTTCGGCACTCCCCCCGGGGATAATATCGCCATCATTGATTCTGATGCGCAGGTTGAAGTTTTCGGCGCGGTCAATATCGAGAAGGGCAAGAATCTTATCGTTAACCTCACCGTTGTCCGATAAAAGCTTTTCAGAAAAAAGCTGGCGCATTTTGATCATCGCCTTTTCAACGGCAGCTTCTGCCAGGTAAAAAGCCTGCATGCTTTCGCCAAGACGAGCTGTTTGAGCACGTTCCTGGGTCATATAATTAAGAAGCATGGTTCCGAAAATGTAAAGGATACCGACAATGGTCAGAAGCATGAACATGGCGCTGCCATGGCGGCAGCAATTGCGGTTTCCAGTTACATTCGGCATTAAATCACCCCTTATTCTTCATCAGCCACATTCATCGGCTTTTCACCGTTGGCATGCCAGTTGAGATATGCCTTGATAAAAGGTTCCAGATCGCCATCCATGACGCGACGGACATCTGAAGTATACTGGCCGGTACGCAGGTCTTTAACGAGCGTATATGGGCAGAAAACGTAAGACCTGATCTGGTTGCCCCATGAAATATTCTTCATGTCGCCGGAAATGTTCTTCAACTCCTTTTTCTTTTCCTGTTGTTGCAGCTCAAACAACTTGGCACGAAGCATACCAAGGGCCACTTCGCGGTTCTGGTGCTGACTGCGTTCAATCTGACAGGCGACCACAATACCCGTCGGCAGGTGGGTAATACGTACCGCACTGCTGGTCTTGTTTACATGCTGACCACCGGCACCTGAGCTTCTGAAAAAATCAAGCTTAAGGTCGTCATCTTTAATATGCACATCGACATCATCAGGCAAAATCGGCATAACATCGACAGCCGTAAAACTCGTATGACGACGGGCGTTTGAGTCAAATGGCGAAATGCGAACCAGGCGGTGCACACCCTTTTCACCTTTGAGATAGCCATAAGCATACTGGCCTTTTATACGCAATGTTGCTGATTTGATGCCTGTTTCTTCTTCCTGGAGATCGATAACCTCATACTTGAGGCCGACAGCATCGAGATAGCGCTGATACATGCGCAGCAGCATTGAAGCCCAGTCTGATGATTCAGTGCCACCGGCACCGGGCTTGATCGACAGATAAGCATCTGAACCATCGTAAGGTTCGGAAAGGAAAGTTGTCAATTCAAGGTTGTCAATAGTCTGATTCAGCGGATCAAGCTGATTCAGCAACTGCTTGAACATGTTTTCGTCATTTTCGACTTCGGCGAGTTCGAGCAGTTCTATGGTATCGGTGAATTCACGGTGAACGGCCTCGTAGGCATCACAGGATTTTTTCAGTTCAGCTATTTTCTGACTGGTTGTCAGAGCCTTGTTACGGTCGTTCCAGAAATTCGGGTTCAGGGTTGCTGATTCAAGCTCTTCGATCTGCCGTCTTTTATTGGGCAGGTCAAAGATGGCTCCCGATACCGGAGAGCCGGGTTTTCATCGTACGAATTTTTTCGACAATTTCGTATTCCACGGTTGTGCCTCCTGAAATATACAGACTATCGACTAACGCGAATCAGCCTGCTGATACTATTCTTCTGCCCGCCGAAACTGCCCTCAGCCCCGACCTGCAGAGTAATTTTGCCGTCTTCGAGATCAACGGATTCAACCTTGAATTCGTTGATTCTGTAACTATACCTGTCGCCAGTGTAACTGTCATCTGGTGGTACAATTATATCTTCAATAAAGACTGCGTAAAGAAGTTTTTTTTCGTCATCGTTGGCATTTTCGATGGCCTGCATCGATTCTGTGCAATGCCTCTGCATGGTTTTAATCTTGAGCAGCAGGTGCTGCATGCATGCCCGGGCCATAAAATACGCCTTCCGCCCTTTAAATACCTGCTGATATCGGCTTCTGCTGTTAGTCATCGTCCAGGAAAGAGAAGCTACCCAGACCGCAAGACACAGAACCAGCCCGAAAATGATCGGCATGGCTATTCCGTCACGGTCTGAGCGGTATTTTTTCATAGATTAGCCTTATATGAAATCAGGTTAATGCTGTGCTTCTTCTTTTTGCCCCATTCGGCGATCAGCTCGATGCGCTTCATACCGTCTTCAACTCGCGCGCGCTGCAATTGCCCTGAAGTCGAATCTTTCATGGCAGAAAAATCAACCGCAACAACCTCAATCCGCATGCGAAAGGTAACGATCTCGTGCGCCACTTCAACCGGGCGAAGGTCGAGATGCCTGCCAGTTCTTGATTCAACCATACCACCAGAAGTTTCGCCATCCGGAACCTCTGTAAAATCAAGGGATAGAGCAGTATCAAGCTTTTCTTCGACGATATTTAGAATCTGATAGTAGTCACCCAGTTGCGCACTGCCCCGGGAATATTCGACCAGAAACATCAGCATCGGCAGAGCCAGAGTCGACAGAATTGCCAGAGCTACCAGCACTTCAACAAGCGAAACTGCTGCCTGTCTGCCTCTGAAAGAAAACATATTTTCTCCGGCCTCAGAAAACGCTGATAATCAGCTGGTTCGACCACAACACTTCTTGTATTTTTTACCGCTGCCACATGGGCAGGGTTCATTACGATTAGTGGTGTCATCGCCGCGACTGGGTGCCTTGGGCGCGTCATCACTTTCACTGCGGTTGTAGTAGACTTCCTGTTCGTGTTTTTCCTGGGCTTCACGCTCTTCACTGCGTGAATAAGAAACCCTGAACAGGTAATAGAGCAGGTCTTCCTTGATGCTTTCAATCATATTCTGAAACATCTGAAAGCCTTCAATCTTATATTCTACAAGCGGGTCACGCTGGCCCCAGCTTCGCAGATGAATACCATCCTGAAGGTTGTCCATGTTGTGAAGATGATCTTTCCACTTGCTGTCGACGATCTGCAGCAACAGATACTTCTGCATCGAGAAGAAGTCATCGTCACCAAGCTCGGCACGCTTGGCAGCCAATTTTTCAAGGGCCCGACGTTTCAGTTCTTCAAGCAACTCTTCGCGGGCATAAGTGCAAAGCTGGCCCGGTTTTCCCTTTTTGGGGTCGCCGCCCTCGCATTCAATTGGAAAAACCTTTTTCATCTGGTCGGCAAGAGCGTCATAGTCGACATCATCAGGGTCGATTTCCGGGCTGAGGGTCGAAGCGACCGCCCCGTCAATAACTTCTTCTATCATCGACAGAAGGTCTTCATAAACTCTTTCCTGTTCGAGAGCCTTGCGGCGCTCGTTATAGACAACGGTGCGCTGCTGATTCATTACGTCATCGTATT
>JAQUZA010000438.1 GCA_028691595.1 Candidatus Rifleibacteriota bacterium | reverse complement strand
TGCCGACACCTGGCGCGGCCACCAGAAAGACCTTATAGAACAGGACTGGTTCGTAAACCGTGTTCCGGTCACCATAAAACCCGGAAAAGTCTACAGAATTGTTGAACGCAAGCGCGTTGTTATCGGTCAGATGAAACGTGACTGGTGGGTTCGCTTGATAAAGTTCAAGATCAGTACTAACCGTGGTGAATTTGCCAGCAATTTTGTTGCTTCCCCGTTCAAAAAACCCGGGGTCCTGCTCGATGAGCAGCTGCAGCCGCAAATAGACACCCTCAGTGAGCCGCAGGCAATTACTCCCGGCCAGAAGAAATATTCCGATGATAACTGATTCTCATTGTCACAGCACCTGGTCACAGGATGGCAAAGCTTCACCGGAGCAGATGCTGGCAGCCGCCGCAGAACGCCAGATTGACATTCTTGCCATAACTGATCATGCCGATTTCATGCCCGGCGATTCAATCTTTGCTCCTGAACGCTATCTTGAAAACCTGCACAGTATTGCGGCCAGCAGCCGCAAAGTCAAACTTATCTGCGGGGTTGAACTTGGCATTCAGGCCGAACACGCCGACCTCTGTCGGGCCTTCGTTGCCGGTCATAATTTCGACTTTATCATCGCTTCGATGCATCGTGCCAGAGAACTAGACTTCTATTATGGTGAATTTTACAAGCATCATGGCGATGCCAACGAATGCTGGAAAATTTATCTTGAAGAATCACTTAAAGCAGTGCGGGCCTTCGAGGATTTTGACGTATTCGGCCACCTTGATTTAATCAGACGCTATGGCCTGACGCGCGGCACAAAAATACCAGCACAACTTGGTTCTGAGCTTGATGAGCTTTTATCATGGCTTATAGAGCACAATAAGGGCATCGAGATCAATACCTCTGGTATCAGATATGGCCTCGAGTCGTTTCACCCCTACCTTGAAATTCTGCAACGTTATTGCCAGATGGGTGGGCAGATCGTCACCATCGGCTCTGATTCTCACAACATCGAAACTTTGGGTGAAAACTTTCTGCCGGCCGTCGAAATGCTTAAAAGCTGCGGAATACAACGGGTTGCCTGGTATAAAAATCGTCAACCCCACTTTGCAGATCTTTAATTTTCAGCTATAATCAGGCCACCGAAGATAGATTAACAACCCGGAGAGAAGTTCAGATGCGAGAATCTTTTTATGAAACCCAGATTCAACCAGAACATCTGCAAGGCAAAAATTTCATTCACCCTCAGGACAAACAAACAGTTGACGCAGCCATAGACGGCTACAAGCTGCCCGGAATTATCGACATTCATTTTCACGGTGCGTTTGGATGGGATTTTGTTTTTGGTGACCCCGACAAGATAGAAGAAATGCTCGACAAAACTCTGGCAAAAGGTATTACCGGCCTTTTTCCCACACTGATAACCTGCCCCGAAGAGCAGCGGCTTCGCGCTCTTGAAGACATAGCCGCCGTTGCCCACAGAAGAAATCGTTTGCCGCTGCTTCATGGCATTTATCTTGAAGGGCCATTTCTCGCCGCTGAAAAGCGAGGTTCGCACCCTGAAAATTGTCTGATGAAACCTTCGATGGAGCTGCTTGAAAAATGGCAGCGGGCGGCCGACGGGCTGATCAAAAACATTACCGTAGCCCCGGAGTTGCACGGAGCAATTGATTTTATCGCGGCCGCCACCAGAAGCGGCGTAACAGTGTCTCTTGGGCACTCAAACGCCGACTCAACAGCCACAGAAAAAGCGATAGCAGCCGGAGCCAGTCACGTGACTCATCTGTTCAACGCGATGCCGGCTTTTCATCACCGTCAGCCCAATTTGCTGACCCATATATTGGCAAATCGTAACCTCAACATAGAATTGATAGGCGATTGCGAGCATGTCGCCCCCGAAGTAATTAAAATGATCTTTGGAGTCTATGAAAACAGCCAGATCACTCTGGTATCAGACGCTGTGGCCCCTGCCGGAATGCCTGATTGCACCTACAATCTTTATAACACCAGTCTGATTAAGACCGGCAACCAGTGTTGTCTGAGGGGTGGCGGCCTGTTCGGTGGCGCAACCATGTTGATCGACTGTCTGCCAAAGCTGGCGCAGAGCGCCGGCCTCTCGTGGGGAACACTCGGCACCTCAGTCTGGAGAAACCCCTGCGAGCAGTTCAAAATCAAACCGCCCGAAACTGAGGTATTTCTTGATACCGGCATGAACTGGCAGGCCACCAGATACAATCATCATACCTGGTATGTAAAAGCCTAACGAACCACCAGCAGGTCTTCGCGACCGATAGCAAGAAGAGCCGCGTTCAGGACGGCAAGATCGTCATCAAAGCCGAAAGGCTCAGAAAAGTCACTCTGCGCGTCTTCCCTGTCAATAAAATATCTTATGGCAGCTGAAACTACCGCCTGATCACCTTCAGCGAGTCTGGCAAAAGAAGCCAGCAGAATCTTGAAAACGGCAACCATGCGTTCGATCATTGGCAGATTGATACAGGTATTCGTATGACTTTCGACGACAATGATTTTCATGTAATCATCGAGGTCTGTGCCAAGATAGTCAGCAGTAGCAGCATCAAGAGGCTTAGAATGTGTTTTTACGACGTTTCGGAGGTTTTCGGGCAGCAGGCCGAAAAACTTTTGTAGAGATTGTTCCAAGCGGAACCTCCTTTTCAGCATCTTCCTCCTTCAGCTGCACAAGCACCTGCAGAATAGATTCTGCATCAGCAAAAACAGCTTCAGGGGTATCTCGTAACAGGTTCAGGTTAACAGAATTGCGATCATTTGGCTCGAAATATATCTGTCTGAGAATTTCGCCGCCGGAGTTGAATAACCTGCCGATATCGGGCAGAAGATTGTCGCCAAATTCAAAACGCAGATGGTTGATTACCCGGGTAATCTTTTTTACGCCGGCTCTTGATGCAAGAATCCGCATTCTGCTTATTGAGAACAGGCCCTCAGAATCATATGGAAGCGGCCCGAAACGGTCTTCGCATTCTTCACGTATTTCGTGCAGCAACGCGGTGTCTGAACACCTCGCCAGCCTTGAATACAGTTCAACACGCGTTTCTTCTTCCGGAATATAGCAGGTCGGAAAATAAGCAGTCATGGGGATCTCTATGGCTGCATCTACCCTCTCGTGAGTGGTGCCTCCGTGTCTCGCTTTATTAACGGCTTCTTCAAGCAATTCCATGTAAAGAGAGAAACCTATGCTGGCAATGTGACCGCTCTGTGATTCACCGAGAATGTTGCCGGCACCCCTTATCTGCAGGTCGCGCAGAGCGATCTTGAAACCTGAGCCAAGTGCAGTATGTTCTTCGATTGTTTCGAGACGTTCAGATGCCTCACGAGTAAGGCGCTTATGCTTTGAATAGAAAAAATAAGCCCAGGCCTGGCGTGCCGAGCGTCCAACCCGACCGCGCAGCTGATACATCTGCGAAAGACCCAGGCGTTCGGCCTCATCTACGATCAAAGTATTTACATTCGGAATATCAAGGCCGGATTCAATAATCATCGTGCAAACCAGGCAATCAATCTCTCCGCGCAGAAAATCTGCCATTATTTTTTCCAAAATTTTGGCTGGCATCTGCCCGTGGCCT
>JAQUZA010000437.1 GCA_028691595.1 Candidatus Rifleibacteriota bacterium | reverse complement strand
AGCCCTGACATGCGGGTCAAATTGATACGTCGAACTTTTTTCCCACAGGAAAATATATCAAATGCCTCGGTGGAAGTCTGAGAAAACTTCGTGGCGAACCTGGCAGTTTCGGGGTAATGGTCGGCATCGACAAAGACAATCTCTCTGCCGGGCTCAATGACACGATCTTTCCACCAGATTCTAAAGTTGCCGTTAACGAACAATTCAACGATCCGGTCTGATTCAATTTCGCCATAGTAACCGACCAGCGTTGTCAAAGTCGTTCCCTGAACCACGAATAAGGCCTTTTTGCCAGTCGCGGCATCGACTTTTTTCAGAGCTTCGCCCATCTGTTCCCAGCCATGCATTCTGACGGTGACATCTGATCTGACCGGCAGCGGCAGAACCAGCGTGATACTTTGCACCAGCGCGATGATCGAAAGAAACAGTGATGGCCCGACTACCCACTTAAAACGCCGCCGCGGGTTTTCTCCAAGCGTTAACCATTCTGACACAAGCAGAAAAGCGCTTAAATAGGCAACCTGAGGCCAGTTTGCCTCTACTTTTGCCATGGTCGCAGTTCGGGTAAAAAGCAGCATGGTGGGCAACGCCATCCAGGCGAGAATAAACCTGACCTCATCGTTCAAACGCCATGAACGCCAGGCAGACCGGCAGACAACAAACCAGAGCACCGGAAACAAAACTGGCCCCAGGGTTCCAAGTTGGCCGCCAAGATACTCACCAAAGTTGCGAAAAAATGGCCGTGTATTGGCCGACAGGCCGTGATCGAACTGAAATCTGAAAGATATCCAGTCGTGGGCCATGTTCCAGTAAATAACAGGCACAGTGCCGGCTGCGGCCAGAAGAACCATCAGCCAGTAGCGCCGGGTAAAAACCAGATGGCGGTATTTTTTAAATCCGAGAATGGTAACCGCAACTCCCGGAACAAACATGATCATGTTGTATTTGCTCAGCGCCCCAAACCCAAGCATCAGGCCGGTTACAATCCACCAGCGGTCACGCGAATCGTTTATGGCCTTAAGAAAAGCCAGACATCCAGCTGACCAGGCAAGCATCAGCGGTGTATCGGGGGTGGTTACAAAGCCAACCGCAACACCGGCCGGGGTAAAACTCATCATAAAAGCTGCAATAAAGCCAATTTTAGAGCTCTTTAAAAAATCACGACCGATGCAAAACAGGCACCAGCCGGCAAAACCAGAACCAATTACCGAGATGAGACGTATATGCAACTCGTGCTCGCCGGGAAGAACACCAAAAAGGGCAATCAGCCAGGCCACCATGGGTGGGTGATCGAAATACGACCAGTCAAGCCGGCGTGAGAGTTCCCAATAATAGCTTTCGTCAGGGGTAAGATCGAGATATACCGACAAAAAGAGGCGCAGCAACGTCAAAATACCAAGCAAGCGGAAAAACCACCGCTGCCATGGGTCTGATACAACTATTTCCTCAGTAATTTCCCGCACATTTTCTGTCATCTGCAAAAGTTCTCCATTGAATTTACGGCAGCGATTATATCACATTCAAAACCGATCATGAGTTGCTCTTATTTAACAAATGATGGTATATTCCCCGCAGCGTCGTTGAAAGGATGATTATGGAACCAGCTGATTTTGCGGTAAGAATAGAAGAGGTCATGACCGAAGAATGTTCGTCATACGAATGTGTTCTTCTCGACGACAATGAGATAGGCATTCTCTGGACATTTTTAATCGAAGATACCATCAGCGGCTATCTTGGCATCGAAGATAACGAAGACACCCTCAATGTAAAAACCGTATCTATAGGCCTGCATCTCAAAGATATCACCGACTATTCGCGTGATGATCTTCTTGAACTGCTCGGACTCAACGCCGACCTGATCAATTCCAATTTCAGTGTGGTCAAGCTTCCTGCCAGGCCGCCGAAAGATGACGAAAAAGAAGAACCCGTCTTTGTTGAAGAAGGTGAAGACCTTATTTTTGATGATGACGACGACGATGAAGAACCAGAAATGCGCGATCTGCTGATCATTCAGACGCGCCTGCCGTTTGATGCATTTGAGCCTGAAGACTTTGGCGCTTTTGTAAAAAATCTGCTTTTTCAGGCTGATACCATGCTCAGCCCCAGGGAAGACGAAGATATCGACGAAGAGTTCGACGGAGAATAGACTATGAATGCCCCCGCAGGCCTTCCCGAAAATATTCGTGCCGACATCGGCATTTACCTCGCCCCTGAAGAAAAAATTCTTAAGGCTCTAACCCCTTTTGCACCGGGAGCACCCGGGCAGGTCTGGCTGGTTTTAACCAGTCATTCTGTGGTTTTTCATACTTGTGAAACCGGAAAAGAACCTCTGGTTGCCCTTCTTCAGCGCAGCGACATCAAGGAAATCGAGTATTTTCAGAAGCAATCTGGAGTTCAGCTGACCTTTATACCTTCACGCAATACTCAGAAGGTATCAAGGCTAAACTTTGGCCCAGAAAAGCAGGAAGAACTCGAAGATTTTTGCGAAGAACTTGCCGATCTGATCAACTTTAAAAAAGAGACCCCATCAGGCATCAAAATTTACAGCCCGCCGGCAGCGAATAAATCGGCAGCAACACCTGCCCCACCCCGAAAGCAGCAGGACCAGGCGAAGAGCAAACCGCCAGTCACTGCCTCCACGCCGGCGCAGGCCAGCCAAAACCGCAAACCAGCAGCAACAATTGAAGAACCCGAGCTTAGGCATGCCAGTTCTGCAATCAGACATGCTGATAAGCAGCAGGCCCCGGCATCTTCAGAGACTGTAACCGTGTCGAAACCTGAAGCTCATGGCAAAGACGATTCTGAACCAGCAAAACCATCGCCGGGACTGTCGCCTGATCTGGCTGAAGTAAAAATTGTCAGGCCGGCTTCAAGTATCGGCAACAGCGTTGTCAGCGGTATCGGCAGCAGTTCCAGTGCTGCCACAAAATCTGCCAACTCTTCTTCTGCTGCTGTAACCAGCAAAGGCGAAGAACATCTGGCCCGTTACGCAATTGTTGCCACCCTGATTTCATTGCTGGTAGCTTTCCTCTGGTACAGATTTTTCATGATGGTCTCTGGCTGGAAAGATTTGGGGCAGCGCGGCCGGTCATGACCAGTCAGAAACAATGAAAAGCCTGCTGCCATTTCTGGTTTTCGGCCTTTCAGATACTCTGGCCATAGTGGTTTCAGGAGTTCTGGCTTATCAGATCAGATTATCCAGATTCTTCAGCATTGACGACTACATTCAGAACCCCTCGCAATACTGGCTTCTTCTGTCAGTTGCCCTGATAATATGGCATTTAATGGCAGCTGCGTCCGGTGCTTATCGCCGCAAACCAGCCATTTTTAAAATCGATGAGCTGCTTTTTCATTACAAGGCCTCTATTCTTCTGGTTTTTATGGTGATGTCGGCCACCTTTCTCTATCGTCAGTATGACTATTCGCGCCTGATAGTATTCTTTTCGGGTGGCCTGCTGATTCTTCTGGGCAATCTTTTCAGACAGATCGGGCACCGGCTGCTGAGCTATCTTTATGCCAGGGGAACGGGCAATCGCACAGCCTGCCTGTCTGGTTGTTCGTCGAGCAGCGCATTTTTGCAACAGCGC
>JAQUZA010000019.1 GCA_028691595.1 Candidatus Rifleibacteriota bacterium | reverse complement strand
AACTCAGTCGCCAAACCCGAACCCTGAACAAATTGCCCGCGATAATATTGACAAACAGCTCATAGCTTGCGGCTGGATTATTCAGAATAAAAAGACCGTTAATCTTCATGCCGGCACGGGCGTTGCAATCAGAGAGTATCAAACCGATGTCGGCCCGGCCGATTACGTGTTGTTTGTCGATCAGAAGCCGGTCGGGGTTATCGAAGCCAAGCGCGAGGAAGAAGCCGAAACTCTGACGGTGCATGAGGATCAGGCTGAATACTACGCCGAAGCAAAGCTCAAATATCTTAACAACGAAAAACTGCCCTTCGTTTATGTCAGCACCGGCACTCTTACGAGAATTACCGATTTCCGCGACCCCAAGCCCAGGGCCAGGGAAGTGTTTTCTTTCCATCGCCCGGAAACCATTCAGGAATGGCTGAAAAAGCCAAAATCGCTGCGTGCTTCCCTGCATGATCTTGCTGAACTGCCAACCACCGGTCTGAGAGACTGCCAGATCAACGCGATCAATAATCTTGAAAAATCATTCAAGGCGAACAGGCCACGCGCCCTGGTTCAGATGGCTACCGGCTCGGGCAAGACCTTTACCGCCATCACTTTTGTCTATCGCCTGCTCAAATTTACCAATGCCAGGCGCATTCTCTTTCTCGTCGACACCAAAAATCTTGGCGAGCAGGCCGAGCAGGAATTCATGGCCTACCAGCCCAACGACGACAATCGCAATTTTACTTCCATCTATGGCGTGCATCGTCTCAAATCAAGATACATACCCGGCGACAATCACGTTTATATCAGCACCATTCAGCGTCTGTATGCCGTTTTAAAGGGTCAGGACCTCGAAGAGAGCGCCGAAGAGGAAAACCCTAACGAGCGCTGGCAGCCCAAAGAAGTGCCACCCATCGGCTACAACGAAAAACTGCCGCTTGAATACTTTGATTTTATCGTGATCGATGAATGTCATCGCAGCATTTACAACCTCTGGATGCAGGTGCTCGACTATTTTGATGCTTTCCAGACCGGTTTGACGGCAACACCTGACAAGCGCACCTACGCTTATTTTCAGCAGAACATGGTTTCGGAATATTCCCATGAACTGGCTGTCGCTGACGGCGTGAATGTCGGCTATGATGTCTTTATCATTGAAACAAAGGTGACGAAGCAGGGTTCAACGCTCTGGCATGGCAACTACATAGAGCATCGTGACCGACTGTCGCGCAAAAAACGTCTGGCAATGCAGGATGAAGACGAAGCCTATTCCGCGAAGCAGCTTGATACAGACATTGTTAATCTCAACCAGATCAGGCTGGTAATCAGCACTTTCAAAAAGCATCTGCCGGAAATGTTTCCCGATCGTTTTGATGCCGCCGGTAATTTTGAGGTGCCAAAAACGCTGGTATTCGCTAAAACCGACAGCCACGCCGATGATATCATCAAGATTATCCGGGAAGAGTTCGCCGAAGAAAACCAGTTCTGCAAAAAGATTACTTACAAGGCCGTTGATGACCCCAAGACCGTGCTGTCTTCATTTCGCAACGACTATCACCCGCGCATTGCGGTTACCGTTGACATGATCGCCACCGGCACTGATGTCAAACCGCTCGAATGCCTGCTGTTCATGCGCGATGTCAAGAGCCGCAACTATTTTGAACAGATGAAGGGTCGCGGCACCAGGGTTATCAAATTCGATGACCTGAAAAAGGTTTCCCCGACTGCAAAAATCAGTAAAGATCATTTTGTCATTGTCGATGCTATCGGGGTTACCAAAAGCCTCAAAACCGACAGCCGGCCCCTTGAAAAGAAACCCGGCGTGCCCCTTAAGGACCTGCTGGGCGCGGTTGCGATGGGCGCAAGAGGTGAAGAACTGTTTACTTCGCTGGCCAATCGTTTAACCCGCTTAGATAAGCAGATCACCCCGAAAGAGCGTGCCGCTTTCGAAGAGAAATCAGGTGGCAAAAGCATTGCGCAGGTGGTCAAAAACCTGCTCAATGCCTATAACCCCGACACGGTTGAAGCTCTGCAGGAGCAGGCTGCCACGGAAATGCCCGGCGCAGGCGCTGAAGCAATCGAGGAAAAATCGCAGCAGTTGCATGCCGAGCTGCAGAATCAGGCAGCAAAAGTCTTTACGGGTGGTCTGAACAAGTATATCGAAGATCTGCGCAAGGTCCACGAGCAGAAGATCGACATTTTAAACCCGGATGAAATAGTACATTCAGGCTGGGATACCGGTAACCAGGAAAAGGCAAAAGAGTTAATTCAGTCTTTCACCGAGTGGATAACCGCCCACAGAGATGAGATGGTGGCGCTGCAGATTTTTTACGACCAGCCTTTCCGGCGGCGTGAGTTGACTTTCTCGATGATCAAGGACCTGTCAGAAAAAATGCTGCTCGACAAGCCCGCGATTGCAGCCTTAAGTGTATGGCGTGCCTACGAGCAGCTCGAAAAAGTGGGTGGTCAGCCGAAGAATGAGCTGGTTGCGCTGGTCTCACTTATTCGCAAAGTCGCCAATATTGATGCAGCACTGACCGCTTACGATAAAACCGTTGACAGGAACTTTCAGGCCTGGCTCTTCAAGAAGCAGGCCGGCACCCTGAAATTCAGCAAAGACCAGATGGAATGGCTCTACATGCTCAAAGACCAGATCGCCACTTCAGTGCACGTCGAAGTCGACGACCTCGACTACACCCCCTTCGACGCCAGCGGCGGCCGTGGCCGCATGTGGCAACTGTTCGGCAACAGCATGGAAACAATCCTGGAAGAACTAAACGAAGCACTGGCAGCATAAGAAGAATTTATTCCAAAAGGTAACAATGTGAAAATTAATCAGGAGAAACTTTTTCAGGTTGAGGAAATACCTGGCACCTGGGAAAGACGAAAACTTGGTGAGATATGTTTTACGACTAGCGGTGGTACACCTTCAAGAAAGGTAAAGTCGTATTATGATGGCACAATACCTTGGGTTAAATCTGGGGAATTAGAAAAGGGAACAATTACACAAACAGAAGAATACATTTCTCAAGAAGGATTACAAAGCTCTAGTGCAAAAATCTTCCCGAAGGGAACCCTTTTAATAGCTCTTTACGGTGCGACAATTGGGAAACTTGGCTTTCTTGGAGTTGATGCCGCCACTAATCAGGCGATTTGCGGTATTTTTCACAACCCATTTATTGATTTGAAATTTTTGAAGCATTTTCTTTTTAGTAATAGAAGAAAGCTTGTTGGGCAAAGTGCGGGTGGAGCACAACCGAATATTAGTCAAACAATACTGAAAGACTTACACGTAGTTATCCCTCCCCTCGCCGAACAGCAGCGCATTGTAGCCAGAATAGAAGAACTGTTCAGCAGTCTGGATGCCGGGGTCGAAAGCCTAAAAAAAGCACAGGCCCAACTCAAAACCTACCGCCAGGCCGTCTTAAAATGGGCCTTTGAGGGCCGCCTGACCAATCCTGATGTTAAAGACGGCGAACTGCCAGCAGGGTGGAAATTGATTAAAATTGGAGACTGCGCAACAGTTGGGACTGGTGCAACCCCCCTTAAAAGCACAAAGGAATACTACGAAAATGGGAATATTCCTTGGGTAACCAGTGGGGCACTAAACGACGAACATGTAAAAGAAGCGACTGATTTTGTAACTGAAAAAGCTGTCAGGGAAACAAATTTAACTCTTTATTCAAAGCAAACTCTTCTTTTAGCAATGTATGGCGAAGGCAAAACAAGAGGGAAATGTTCGGAATTGATGATTGAAGCATGCACTAATCAAGCAATTGCAGCAATTTGTTTTGAAAAACATGACGTGAGAATAAAGTCCTATTTGAAATATTTTCTTCTGTTTAATTACAATAACGTCAGAAACTTAGCTGCTGGCGGCGTTCAGCCTAATTTGAATCTTGGAATTGTAAGAAAAACGCTTTTCCCCTTGCCACCGACCCTTGCTCAACAGCAACAAGTTGTTGCCGAAATAGAAACCCGGCTATCGGTTTGCGACAAGCTTGAAGAGAGCATTGCCCAGAGCCTGAAACAGGCCGAGGCTTTGCGGCAGAGTATCTTGAAAAAAGCTTTTGAGGGCAAACTTGTGCCGCAGGACCCCAAAGACGAGCCTGCCAGCGTGCTTCTTGAGCGCATCTGCGTCGAACGCGAAAAAGCCGGGTCAACCGTCGCAAAAATACCAACACCTGCCAGAAGAAAGAAAAAACCATGCCCGAAACAATAATTCTTCAGGCTTTTAGCGCCCGCCGTCAGGCAATTTCCGAGTCTATACCACTACCGTCATCATAAAAGCGATATGCAGATTAAGCATATGGCTCGTTAGAACCACAAATTTAACCGATTCGTATGGAGAGGCGATGCACAATTTAATTAAAGAGTTTTCGAGTATAATTCACGAAAAAATCACCAATCACCCTCCTTCATATGATGATGATTACATTGCCCCATATAAAATGGATCCCAAGGCACTTGATTTTTTGCTTTCAACAGCATTTTTTGCCAGTCTATTCTTTGATGAAGAAAGGCCAACTAAATTTCGTTTACTTTGCATTGAGCGAGACGGAAATGAAGAAAGATATCAAACAACCAGCTTTACAAACACTTTTTTACTTTCTAGCAAAATCCAGATGTCTCCCGAGAATTTGGCAAAGGTAGCTCAAGCGGCCAACTTTCACCAAACCTTTCTTGTCTGTGAGTTTTTTGCAACTCCAAAATACCATGCTGAAATAGTGGGCTTTTTTCATCTTGGAAGTTCTATGGAAAAGTTCCAAAAAAATCAAACTTTTGGTGCATGGGCAACACCGTTCGAATACATTATCTCCTCAACTGGACCAGGGACAGTTTCCATATCATTTGGGGATGAGAATCTTGGAGTTTTCAACAAAAGTGAATTGATCTTTTCCGAGACATCAATTTATTCACAAAAAACTTTTTTTGCACCCTTTTCTTCTGAATTGGAGGCAATAAGAAGTCAAATCGAGAATAACTGCAAAATAATTACTAGCGAAAATCAACGGAAAACATTGTTCATGTATTTCATGAAAATAATTGATTCAATTCTTCAAGGAATTGCCCAATTAAAGCATGGTGGGTGCGTTATTCTATTAGATAATTCTGCCAACCAAGATTACATAAGGATCAGATATCGACTAGAACAAAAAGGAGAACCTCTTTTAAAAAAAATTATTCGCTTTATCCAAAAAAGACTTGAGCAAAGCAACAAGGATGCTGACATTTCTAGCATAAAAAAAATCTCAGAGGGGATATGGCAAGAAATTTCCGATCTTGCCACCTTTATTTCCTCACTATCCGGGACTGATGGTGCCATTATTCTTCAAAAAGACCTCACTCTGATTGGATATGGGGCAATTTTGCATTCACCAGATCGCCCAGATTTGACCATTTCAACAATTGATGATGAAGTTGGGGCGCATCAAAAATTGACCGATTTGCATTTTGGTACCAGACATCAATCATCTCTTAACTTTGTTGCTAATGAACCTAATAGCTTGGCATTTGTGATTTCACAGGATGGACGAATATCTGGATTTCTAAGTTTTAACAATGAAGTATGTGCTATTCCAAATCTAAACAAAAAAAGATATTTTTCTCAATTGGGGCTCTAACGAAGTCAGTCGACGCGAAAGATGAGGCCGGATCACGAGTCTTGCTTGCGCAACACCCGCGCCCGTCTCTCATTTCCAGTTACGCATACGTTATGCCATATAAAAAGCAAAAAATTTTTAGCCTCGCTCAGCATTAGCAATGTTATTTACGAATAAATCTCAATTGGTAAGTTTAAGGACAAAGAAAAAGTTGTATAATTATAAATTCTAGGGGAGATGAGTTTTGCTAATTTATGGTCAAATACTTAATTTGTCTTCATTTAAGCCTATCAAGTTTATTGGAATCAATATGAATGTCTACCAAAAGGATTTTTTGAGTTGACTTTCGTCAACCCTTGATGATATTTATGACTAGAACCCAACCTTTCTATAGCAAGAAAAATATTATTAGCCTAGTTAAAAGCGGCAAGATTTTTGTAACAAGCAAAGCAAGGCTTATGGCAAAAGATGATTTTGGCTGGGGCATAGTGGAGATTGGAAAGGCTCTAACAGCTTTAAAGGTAAAAGATTGGTATAAGTCTGACAAAAGATTTGATAACCCTGACATATGGGTCGATTATTATAGAGCTGAAAATCTGAATGGCGAGAATGTTTATACTCACTTCTACGTCGAGGCTGACCAATTGGTAGTTGACAGCTTCAAGGAGTTGTAAATGAAATGTTACAATTGCAAAATTGCTTTTACAAAAAAGCATGATTCTTTAAAAATGGATTCCAAGGAAGTAGGATCATTTGAAGTTCCAGATGTGGAATTTTTCCAATGCCCGAATTGCAGCGAATTGTTGTATCCAAAAGAGACATTATTAAAAATAGAGCACGCCGAAAAAGCGGAAATCCAAAGAATGATTGCAGAATTTCCTGTTTCAGCATTTATTTCTTCTACAGAGGCGTGCAAGATTTTAGATGTTACAAAACAAGCTTTTCATAAAAATCGCAGAATCCGAAATGGGTTTATTTTTTCCATTGATTGGTGCGGAAAAAAGCTTTACCTGAAAAAGTCGGTATTATTGTTCAAAGAAAATGGGGATGGAAGGTTTAAATTGACTTTTGAAAGTTCAAATTTGAAAAAACAGTATGGCAAAAAACAAACAGCAAGGCTTGGCACTCGTTATATTTCTAATTTTTATGATGATTATTTGGCCAGCAATTGGATGCCAACAATGGGAAGTTATGATCCTCCGTCCAATTTGTATGAAATGAACGAGGTGAATTAAAATGAATAAAAACGATCTAGTCACTCAAGCACAGCGTGGGATAAAACAAAATCCCGCCCTCAACCCAGTTTGGGTTGATGGTATTAATATTTTCATTAGAACAGATGACGTTTGCTATCTTCAATTGCTTGCAACATTGCCAGATGGCGTTTATGAACAATTTAAGTGCATGACCAATAAAAATGAATTGAAAAACATTATTGATGTCCTCTGTGCTTCTGCCGAGTATTTTCCCAGTAAAAAGAAAAAAGAACCTGCCAAAAAGAAAGCTAACAAAGTGCAGCAATGATCACAGTCCGAAATACCTTGCCATCCAGCCTCAAGCGTTGCTTTTTTCAGAATATGCAACTTTCATTGAGTTAAGCTTGGATTGAAAGTGCCAAGAAAAGCAAGTCTCAAAGAATGTAATGGTTTCCGATAAAATAGCTTGTTTTTACCAGCGATTTTATCGGAAACTATTGTTTTAAAAGCACTTAAAAAAGGCATAACAAGTGCGTGAATGCGAGAAATAAGGCCGGATCACAGGTCTTACTTACGCAACACCCGCACCCGTCTCTCATTTTCGGTTACGACAGGCGATATATTTCAATTGGAGAAAGAAATTGGGAATAAACAAAGAAGTTTTAGCAGAAGTTCTCAATGACCTAGATTTTGAAACAATCGAATTGTCATTAAAAGAACCCAATATATTCAAAAGCCTATCCATTGCACGGACAGAAATTCGGCATTCCGCATTTCTTTCTTATATTCTCGACCCAAATCAAAGTCATGGTCTTGATGATTTAGTCTTAAAAAAGATTCTCAGAGAGGTTTTTAGCGACAATAAGGCCGATGGTCGCAATTGTTTTGATGTTGATTACATCGACTTGCAAAAAGCAGAGATTGTTCGGGAATGGAAAAACATTGATATTCTAATTAGGCTACCTGAGGATGTAATAATTATTGAGAATAAAATTGATAGTAAAGATCATTCAAATCAACTGCAGAGATACAAAAAAATAGCTGAAGAACATTACCCTGAAAGAAAGAAGCACTTCATATATCTTACACCGTTTGGAACTGAGCCAATTGATAAAATTTCTTTGAACAATTATGTATTCTATTCCTACCAGTCGATAGTCGAAATTCTAGTAAAAATCACGAAATTATATAGTGATAGAATACCGAATAAGATTCTTCATATGATCAACGATTATGTGAAAATTGTTAATATGGAGATTATCATGAATGATGAACTAAATGAGATGGCTTTAAAACTATATAAAGCACATAAGGAAGCATTTGATTTTGTTTTTGAAAATCGCCCCGATGCAAGTTCAGCACTATATCCAATTTTTGAGGATATCTTAAAGTCAAACGGCTATGTTGTTGGCTCAAAAAATAAGGGCTACATAAGATTTACATCTGATAAACTGGATAAACTCATTCCCAAAAATGGACTGGGCTGGCCAGGAAAGGAACTGTTTCTATTCGAAATTGATTATTTTTGGTCCAATAAGTCAATTAATATAAAAGCTGTTATAGCTCCTGGAAACGAGGGGTTTGCAAAAAAGATTATCGATGCAGTGAAAGACTCAAAGCTCTATAAAAAACCCAGCGGTAAAAAATGGCTCGTATTCTATATGAAGAAATTTTCATTTGATATTGAAGAAATGGTTTCTGAAGATGACGGGGAAATAAAAAATAGGCTCAGATCAATAATTGAAAAGGCATTTCCAGAAATTAATGAACTAATTGGCTTAATTGAAAATATAAGCGGGTAAGGATGGGGCTTGCCCCCTCCCTACACCACCGAACATGCGGGCTTGCCATCCGATGTAATTGTGTAGATGGAAATAAATTCCCTGCGATCGTGGAAGGGTAAGTTCCCTTTGAAGTCGGTAATTGAAATTCCCAGTTTCAGCGGAACTAAATTTTGACAAAAAAAAAATGAACAAATCAAACGGATTTTCACGAGGCCATAAATGAAAAAGCAAACGAAAGCTGAATTTGTACAATGGATGGGCCCGCTGCTGGATGCTTTGCGGGAGCTTGGTGATTCTGGAACCCCCAAGGAAGTTTCGGATTTAATTGCCAGGAATTTAAAGATTCCAGACAAAAAGAAAGAAGAATTAATGGAAAGCGGGTCTGCAAGATTCCATAACCAGGTATGTTGGGCCAGACAATACCTTGTTTGGGAAGGCCTCATTTCATCGGAAAAACGCGGCGTATGGCAGTTAACCAAGCAGGGCAGAGAGACTTTTTTGAACAATGAAACCAGCCGCGTTTTGTTTAAGAAATGGGTTGAGGTCCATACTAAGGAACGTAAAAGCAAACAAGGCTCAAATCAACCATCTGAAAGCAAAGAGACCGCTGATGAAAAGATTGAGAACATCGAAAGTTTGGCAGAGCTTTCTCATCGTGAAAAACTTTTGAATGTCCTTTGGCGAATCTCACCAGATGGCTTTGAGCGCTTATGTAAATACATTTTGAGACTGTATGGTTTTGAAAATGTCCAGGTTACGCCAAAAGGCAGGGATGGTGGCATCGACGGCTTCGGCACATTGCAACTCAATCCCTTTGTCAGCTTTAGAGTTATCTTCCAGTGTAAAAGATATAAAGGAACGGTTTCCAGGGCCCAGGTTGGCGATTTAAGAAACGCAATGATTGGCAGGGCCGATAAAGGGATTATGATGACAACCGGCAATTTTTCTGAGGATGCAAAACGAGAAGCAGAAAGAGAAGGCGCACCTCCAATTGAACTTATTGATGCCGAAGCTCTAATTGATTTAATGGAAAAAGAAGAAATTGGGCTTAAGCCAAAAACTGTTTACGATGTTGACTACCAATTCTTTGAAAAATATATGGATTAATGGCTGTAACAACCGCACAGACTGGGAAATGAGGAAAAAATGCGAGATAACTGGGTGCCTGAATCTGCTGATAGTTATTCTATATTCTTAGAAGGCCTTCATTCAAGGCGTGAAGAATACAAAGCAAATGAAAAATCAAAATTTACCAAACGTCAGAGCCTATCAAAAGATGAAAGAAACCTCATTCTTCTAAAAACTGATTCCCGATGCCACATTTGTGGCGGTTCTATAAAAGGAAACTGGGAAGCCGATCATGTTTTGTCCCATAGTAAGGGTGGTAGCCACTCGATCGAAAATTACCTGCCTGCCCACAGAATTTGTAATAACTACAGATGGGATTATTTACCTGAAGAGTTTCAAGAGATAATGAAGCTTGGGATTTTACTTAGAACGGAAATTGAAAATAAAACCCAGCTGGGCAAACGTGTTGCAGAAAAGTTTGTTAAAATTGAACTTCAAAGAATAAAGCGAAGACAGAAAGAAGAGATGGTTGCGTGCATCAATGCAAAAAATGAGGCAAGACAATGAATAACGAATCGAATAATACTTCCAGCATTATCAGCAAGGTCTGGAGCTTCTGCAATACGCTGCGCGACGATGGGGTCGGCTACGGTGACTACCTTGAACAGCTGACTTTTCTGCTGTTTCTCAAGATGGCGCATGAATTCAGCAGACCGCCTTATAATCGCAAACTGCCGATTCCAAAAGAATATAACTGGGAAAGCCTCGCCGAAAAACGCGGCACCGAGCTCGAAGTGCATTACACCACGCTGCTGCGTGAGCTTTCACATGCCAAAGGGGTGCTCGGTCAGATATTCTTTAAAAGCCAGAACAAGATTCAGAACCCGGCCAAGCTCTACAAACTGATCGACATGATCGACAAAGAGCAATGGAGCACCATGGGCGCCGATGTTAAGGGAAAAATCTACGAAGGCCTTCTTGAGAAAAACGCCGAAGATACCAAAAGCGGTGCCGGGCAATATTTTACGCCCCGTGCCCTGATCAGAGCCATGGTTGAATGCGTGCGACCGCAGCCAATGAAGACCATCGCCGACCCGGCCTGCGGCACTGGCGGCTTTTTCCTCGCGGCTTACGATTTTATCGCGAACCCGGCCAACTTCACCCTGACCAACGAACAGAAAAAGTTTCTCAAACACGAAACCTGCCATGGCAACGAGATTGTGGCCGGCACCCGTCGTATGGCTCTGATGAACCTGTTTCTGCATAACATCGGCGATTTCGAAAGCGACAGCTTTATTTCACCGGCTGATGCCCTGATTTCTGATACTGGCCTGCGTGTCGATTATGTGCTTGCCAACCCGCCGTTCGGCAAAAAGAGCAGTATGACCTTTACCAACGAAGAAGGCGAGCAGGATAGCGAAGATCTTACCTACAACCGCCAGGATTTCTGGGTTACCACCAGTAATAAACAGCTCAATTTCGTGCAGCACATCCGTACCCTGCTGAAGTCAGATGGCCATGCAGCCGTGGTTCTGCCCGATAACGTGCTCTTTGAAGGTGGCGCCGGCGAAACGGTGCGCAAGAAACTGATGGAAACCACCAGCCTGCACACCATTCTGCGACTGCCAACCGGCGTGTTCTACAAACAGGGCGTTAAAGCCAATGTGCTGTTTTTTGATAACCACCCGGCGGCCAAAACCCCATGGACAAAGGAAATCTGGATTTACGATTTCAGAACCAACATTCATTTCACCCTCAAGAAAAACCCGCTTAAGCTTGAAGATCTTAAAGACTTCATCACCTGCTATAACCCTGAAAATATCAACAAACGCTGCGAGACCTGGCACCCCGAAACGAACCCGGAAGGCCGCTGGCGCCGGTTTTTGTATGAAGACATTCTCGCCCGCGATAAAACCAGCCTTGATATAACCTGGCTGAAAGACAAAAGCCTCACCGACCTCGATAACCTGCCCAACCCCGATGAACTGGCCGCTGATATTATTGAAAACCTCGAAGCCGGCATTGAATGCTTCAAAGAAATCTATAATGCGGTAAAATGAATGAACCACGAAAAACACGAACGGCACGAACTTACAGGACAGGTATTTGAATGATTGTTTATCACGGTAGTTACATGCCAATATTGAAGCCGGAAATTCGAAAAGCCAGGTTTGCAAAAGATTTCGGGACAGGATTTTATTGCACCGAAATTCTGGAACAGGCAAAGCGATGGGCTCGCCGGTTTGATTCACCGATAACGAGTCATTATGAGTTTAAAGAAGCTCATGGTTTAGATGTTTTGAGTTTTCCTGAAATGACCGAAGAATGGCTTGATTTTATCGTAGCCTGTCGCAGAGGCGGCGAACATGCACACGACATTGTCAGCGGAGCTATGGCTAACGATCAGATATTTAACTATGTCGATGATTTCATTTCCGGAATTTTAACGCGTGAACAATTCTGGGTGCTGGCAAAATTTAAACACCCTACGCATCAAATAGCCTTTTGCAGTGAACGTGCGCTGAGCAGCATTACTTTTTTGAAATCTGAAGAGGTGCGACCATGATTGGCAGAGAAAACAAAAAAGATAACGACCTTTTCTTTGTTTGCAGCTTAATTGAATTCATCGCACGAACAACGAAAAATACCAAAGCCGACGTAGTTTTCGCGCTCGGCAAAAACAAGCTTAGGCAAATCCTTGAACTTGCAGATGTTTATCACAGTGAAAACATGGCAAAGCTGACCGAAGAGTTGATAAATGAATGCAACATAAGACCAGGGCACTTCGATAATATATCGGGCTGCCTTTATGCTGTTCCGACCCACTGGGATATCGGCAAAGTTTATAAGCGTCTCTTACTTGAAATCAAGAGGGAAACAGGGGCAGATGTTATTGATCTGATTATCGATGTTTTCAATTCGCCCATTGCTAAAAAAATCGATGACTACAACTCAAGCATGTATTACGAAAACCCGGATTACATTTATGAATCTTTTAAGCAAGGAAAACCATGTGAAGAGTAAAGAGCATGCTTTAAGAGCAAGTATCGGGAGACTTCAATGAGCTCTCTTACCGAGCACAAGATAACCGTTCTGCTCATAGATGACCAGGCGATGATCGGCGAAGCTGTAAGACGCATGCTTGCCGATGAATCAGACATTATTTTTTATTATTGTTCTGACCCGACCGAAGCTGTCAGAGTGGCCTGTGAAGTCAAGCCAACCGTTATCCTGCAGGATCTGGTGATGCCGCAGCTCGACGGCCTGACCCTGGTCAGGTTCTTTCGGGCCAACCCCGCCACCAGAAATATTCCAATGATTGTGCTCAGCAGCAAGGAAGAGCCGCGCATCAAGTCTGAGGCATTCGGCTACGGCGCCAACGATTACATGGTAAAACTGCCCGACAAACTTGAGGTGCTGGCGCGTATACGCTACCATTCCCGTGCCTATATCAACCTTCTGCAAAGAGACGAGGCCTACAACGCCCTGCAGCTGTCACAAAAGAAGCTCGAAAAAACCAATGAGTTCATTCGCAAAACCTTTGGCAGATACCTTTCTGACGAGATTGTCGAAGGTCTGCTCGAAAAACCCGATGGCCTGAACCTGGGCGGCGAAAAGAAGCGCCTGACCATAATGATGACCGATCTCAGGGGCTTCACCGCTATCGGTGAGACCTTGAAGCCCGAAAAAGTCGTGGCGATCATCAACAACTTTCTTGGCATCATGACCGGCATCATTCACAAATATCAGGGCACAATCGACGAGTTCATCGGTGATGCCATTCTGGCCATTTTTGGGGCACCGGTAAGCTACCCCGACGACAGCGAAAGGGCGATCGCCTGCGCGATTGAGATGCAGCTGGCAATGAAGACTGTTAACCAGATCAACCGCGAAGCCGGGCTGCCTGATGTGCACATGGGCATTGGCCTGAATACCGGCGAAGTGGTCGTGGGAAACATCGGCTCTGAGTTGCGTGCCAAATACGGGGTCGTCGGCCGGCACGTCAATCTGACCTCGCGGGTCGAATCTTACACGGTTGGCGGGCAGATAATGATTTCTGAATTCACGCGCAACGATATCGACATCGAACTGCGCATCGACAGTGAAATGACGGTAGAGCCAAAAGGTGTCAAACAGCCGATCAAAATCTACGAAATCGGCGGCATCGGCGGCCGGCACCAGCTGTATCTGCCGATAAAAGAACCAGAGGTTTTTGTGCCGCTGCCAGGCCCTTTTGATCTGCAGTTCAGAGTTCTCGAAGGCAAAGACACCGGCGGCAACCAAAATATGGGGCAGCTTGTTGAGCTGAGTGACTGCGGCGGCATTATCACAACCACAACGGCGCTAAAACCTCTTCAGAACCTTAAGGTTACCCTGTTCAACCAAGACCATGAACCGGTAACCAACGAACTGTATTGTAAGGTAACCGGAATAGACAACAGCACTCAGGATCGCTACTTTCTTAACTTCACCAGCATACCCGCAGAAGCTGAGAGCCTCCTGCAGACAGATTCTGTCAAACAGAAAACAATTGAGGGGTGACAACATGGAACTTCAGTTTCTCGGCACTGGCTCTGGAATCAGCCTGACACTGGGCAACAACAACGCCCTTATCAACAGAAGCATTCTGATAGACTGCGGTTTCACCGCCCCCGAGCGCCTGTCGCGCCTGAATTGTCTTGCTACGATTGACGACATTGTCATCACCCATCTACATGGCGACCATTGCCACGGGCTTGAATTGCTGGGCTTTCTCAACATGTTCGCCCTCAAAAGGCGGCCACGCATTCATCTCACCAGATCGATGGCAGATTCCCTCTGGAACGAGGTTCTGAAAGGAACCATGATGAACCTGACCGGCGAAAACAATTCGCCGCGCAATGCAAGTTTTGAAGAATATTTCGAGATCTGCCACCCCGAAGATAATGGAATGAGCATCGATGCCGGCGAGGTCAATCTGGTGTTGCAGCCTAGCCCGCATGTTCCCGGAAAAGAGAGCTACTCGATCAGGATACATGAGCATGGCAAAAAGAGGGCCTTCTACACCAGCGATGTATGCGTGCCGGTCACCAGCATTATTGCCGATGCCGACAGTTATGCGACGATTTTTCATGACGTGCAGCTGTTCGAGTCAGGCAACGATGTTCATGTCAGCCTTAAAACCCTCGCCAGCCTGCCAGATGCGCTCAAGAAAAAAATAATACTCATGCATTACGGCGAAGCAATTGCGCAGCACGATACCTCAGATTTTGCAGGCGTAGCAACAACCGGGCGGGTTTATTCCTGGTGATCAGCTCCGCATAATTTCCTTGTCGCGCTTCAGTCTTGACTCGACGGTTTCTTCAAGCTTCTTGAGCAGCTCAGGGCTGTGTTTAACAAGCTCTAGAAAATGCTGGTTCTGAATGGTCATAAAGACGCAGTGAGCGAGAGTTCTGACCGAGGCTGTCCGCGGAACAGAGCGCAACAGGGAGATTTCTCCGAAATAGTCGCCATCACTGAGCGTTGTTAAAACAATTTCTTTGCCGGCATCGTTGCGTTTGAAAACCTCAACCTTGCCGCGCACAATTATATACATGCTGCTGCCGATGTCGCCTTCGGCAGTAACGATTCGATCAGGGGGGGCGGTTTCGGTGGTAAACATCTGCACGCAATCTTCCAGAACCGGGCGGTCGAGAACGCTGAAAATCGGAATCGCCAGCATGCGCTCGATCGACACCGAGGCATTGCCGTTTTCGGAGAAGCTGAATCCGTGCTGTTTTTCCCAGAGGTCGCGAAACCGGCCGTTCTGGGCCATCAAATCCTGGTAGCTGCCGTGTTCGAGTATTTTTCCGTCTTCGAGGTAGTAGATGCGGTCACAGTTAACCACAGAAGAAAGACGATGGGTTACCGACAGAGTGGTGCGGCTTTTGCTCAATTGTAGAAGAGTCTCATTAATCGAAGCCTCTGTTGACGGGTCGAGTGCCGAAGTGGCTTCATCGAGAATCAGAATGCGCGGATTACGCAGAATGGCGCGGGCAATGGCAAGGCGCTGGCGTTGACCACCTGAAAAGTTTTTTCCCTTTTCGCCGGCCATGGTGTCGTAGCCGGCAGGCATTTTCATGATGGTTTCATGGATACCGGCAGCCCTGGCAGCGGCTTCGATTTCTTCCTGGGTGGCATCTTTTTTGCCGATTCTGATGTTGTCGCGCACCGGCAGGTCAAACAGAAAGCTTTCCTGAAATACTACCGCGAGCTGATTGCGCAGGCTCGCAAGCGAAGATTCTCTCAGATCGATGCCGCCCATGAGCACCGAACCCTGCACCGGGTCATACGAGCGCATTGCCAGGCTCAGAACGGTGCTTTTGCCCGACCCGCTTGGCCCGACAAAGGCGACAGATTTGCCGGGCTCGATTACCAGGTCAATGTTGCTGAGATTCATGCGGTCTTTTTCGTAACCAAAAGAAACGTCACGAAAGGTCAGCTCACCATCGACGTTATCGAGGGCTTTGCCGTCTTTTCGCTCATCGAGAGCCGGAACTTCACTCAGTATCTTTTCGATTCTCTGAATGCCGCAATTGGCTTCGACAAGCCGTGGCAGGTATCTTGTGACTTCAGACAATGAGTAGCTCAGACTGGCAAACAGCGTCTGAAATGCCGCGAGAGAACCGATTGTCAGCAATTGTTTCGAAACCATGAGGGCGCCGATACCGACCAGAACGACCTGCAGAAAAAGAATGCCGATATTGGCTGAGCGCTCGACCATCGAGCTGAAAAAGCCAACCCGGGCGAGAACATCGGTCTGCTGCTCATTTTGCGCCTTAAATTTTGCAATGATATCATCTGCCAGATTAAAAACTTTAATGACCGGCTGGGCCGAAAGATCTTCCTGAATGATGCCCAGGGTGGCTGCTTTGGTCTGTTGAAGCTGGTTGCTGACCATGCTGACCTTCGGGGCGAAATATCTGGGCCCGAGCAGAGCCATTGGCCAGACCAGCATCGAGACAATCGCCAGCCGCCAGTCAATGAAGAAAAGCAGAATACAGCTGGCAAAAACATCGAGGGCCGGCAGAATCAGCGAAGTAACACCACCAGCGATGGCAGATTCCACCATGGTCAGATCGGTCGAGAAATGCCCGAGCAGATCGCCGCTTTTAGCCTGCGAAAAGAAGCCCATCGACAGGTTATGCAGATGAACAAACAGTTTTGCTCTGATATCGCGCAGAATTCTGGCGATCAGTATGGCGTAATAGCGATCTCTGACCAGGCCAACCGCAGAGACGAGAACCGCGCCGATCAGCAGACCGCCGATTACATAAGCGAGAACTTCCTGATTATTAGCAAGCAGAACAT
>JAQUZA010000436.1 GCA_028691595.1 Candidatus Rifleibacteriota bacterium | reverse complement strand
ATCTCGGCCAGCAGCAGGCGAAGACGGGTGACGTCTTCGGGGGATTCTTTTTCGAAAAGGGCGATGCCCTCGTTTAATATTTTTTCAGCATCAGCCAGACGATTATTCTTGATATACAGCTTGGAAATGTGATGATAAACCGGCATGACCTTGCTCATGATATTGCGCTTGAAAAATTCATTATCCTTGTTCTTTTCGAGCTGCCCCTTGGCGAGATCGATAATTTTAATCAGTTCGGCTGCGGCTTCGTCTGTTTTTCCCTGTGTTTCATAAATTTTGGCCAGGTTCTTGTGGGCTTCAGCCATGGCCATCATCGAGGCATTGCGCTTCATCTGTTTTTCGCGCTCTGGATCTGGTTTGAATTTTCCGGGCATCATGCCCGGCCCGGGGCCGCCGGGTCCACCCGGGTGCATTTCGGCATTTTCACCGCCACCGGGCCCACCCTGCCCTGGAAGCGGCTGTGCATCAGCAATGCCAAGCAAACTTACCAGCAAACCAATAACCAGTATCAACCTGAATTTTCGTTCCATGTTTCTTCCTCCTGATCGATTTCGTAAAAACTTTGCATCTGCACCATTGGCAGGAAACTCACAAATTTAGATTCACCGATGTCGTAAAAAGTTACACTCAAATCTGTTTTTTCAACAAATTCGGGTAATTCAGGTGCAATGTCATCGACAAAGCTCAGCATTTCAACTGTTTCTGTTTTCGCCGGGCCCGCTTGCGGATTAAGATGTTCAAGAACTGCAAACCCGGTTACCAGCGACAGACCAAATACCAGGCCGTATTTCAGGCCATTGAAAAAGAACTGCCAGAAGTCTGGTGCCGCTTCTTCAACATTTTCAGGCAACTTTTCATGGAAACATCTGGCGGTTGCGTCGTGCCACTGCGCCGGAGTGAGGCCTTCCGGGGGGCTGGCAAGCTCTTTCTGAACCCAGGCATCACAGGCCGGGCAGCTGGCCAGATGCTGCTCCAGTTCAGCTTCATTGCCGGTCGATGCGCTGATATGCTTTTTGAATTCTTCACATTTCATGGTTTTCCCTGTCCTTTCCGTCGGTGGCATCTTCTGACCACAGACTGGCGAACCGGTTGCGGGCCCGGAAAAGTATAATCTTGGCGTTGTTTTCGTTAATTTCGAGAAGTTGTGCAGCTTCACGCAGTGGCAGTTCATCCCAGTAGGTCATGATCAGAATGGCCCGGTCACGTTCACATAGCCTGTTAAGAACAGCCTCGACATCATTTTTAAGATCGATGCCCTTTGCCTCTGATTCTTTCGCGGCGGCTTCTTCGCCAAGGCCGGTGGCCGGAAGCTTTTTGCCCGCCAGACGCAGTGACCTATGATAGAGAATCTGGTAGAGCCAGGTTCGTAGCTGCGATTCACCTCTAAAACTGCTGATTGCCCTGAAGGCGGCGGCAAATGTTTCCTGCACCGCATCTTCGGCACTCTGATGGTCTTTGAGAATTCTCAGCGCATGGGTGAAAAGAAAGGTAGAGTGATTGGCAAAGATAGCCCTGAAGCCCTCTTCGCGGCCACGGATTGCCAGTTTTAATGCTTCTGCATCGTTCATCATTTAGTTAGATACCTAGAATAACATCCTGGTTACACGGATGAACATTTTTTTTGAACCACCGATTAACACGGATTAACACCAATTGGTCGAAGGTTTAGCAGGCCGAAGACCGGCCACGGATGAACACGGATGAACACGGATGAACACAGATGAACATGTGGTATAATTTTGGCAATAAATAGTTAGAAGGGGCATAGTATGAAGCGGATACTGCTGAGTTTTTTGATGGTTTTGGTATCAACAGGGCTTGTTCAGGGCAAAGATTTTTCCAGCGAAATTCTTCAGGTTAATTCAGCCGGGTTTCCGAAGATTGCCGTTGTTTTGAAAGTTTTTAACAAAGAGCCGGGTGAACTTAAGGCAGATAATTTTGTGATCAGTGAAGATGGCGCGGCTATCAGTGGTTTTGAGCTGGCTTTTCAAAAGAACAGACACTTAATGGTGCTGGTTATTGACCGATCATCGAGTATTGAATCGGCAATGGGTGAAGTTAAAAGGGCGGCCGCAAGCTTTGTCCAGAGCATGGTCAGCGATGTTTCCATGTCGGTTCTTTCATTTGGCAGCGATATAGATTTTTCCCACCCGTTTTCAGAAGACGGGCAGTCTCTGGTGACCGCAATTACCAAACTGCGCCCATGGGGCGGTACAGCGCTGTATGACGCGTTGTATTCAGCCTGCGAAGAACTGCAGAACAAAGCTGGTCGCACTGATCTCAAGACAATAGTTTGTCTAACCGACGGTCGCGACAGCACCCCAAATGGTCAGACGCCTATGTCAACGCATACCCCTGCTGAAGTTAACAAGCTTGCCACCGAAAAAGGCATTCGTCTGATAACCGTCGGCCTCGGAAACGATATTGACGAAACTGTTTTGAAAGGTTTTGCCAGTGCCACCGGCGGCTGGTATCTGCAGACCACAACTCCTGAACAGCTCTCGAAACTTTACGATGCTCTGGGTCGGCGTATGAAACTTGAACGCTATTATAAGCTGGCTTACGTTACGCCAAAGCCTTCCCGTGACGGTTCACGGCGCAATGTCGAGATACGCAGCCATGTAAAAGGTTTTGAAGACCAGGGAAAAGGCTACTATATTGCCCCGACACCCACAGTTCATAAACCAGAAGTTGCTGATGCGACAAGCGGCAGCAAAATATCCGTTACTTCACTTTTTCATGAGTTAAAAATTGATGGTCCTGACTCTGTCTTTCTCACTGATCCTATTATTCCACCACCGGCATCGCCTGTTTTCGGTTTGAATCGAGCCTCGCTGCTGGGCCTTGGTGACGCTGATGCCCAGAATGTGATTGCCCAGGCCCGGGCCAGGGTAAGTGAAGAACACCGCCAGAATTACGATCAGCAGAAAAAGTATCTCGACCGCTATCAAAGCGGCCTTGACCGCCTCGCAAAAAAGGTTGAAGCAGGTGCTGCAAGGCCAGACCTGAAAGACTTCGAACGACCACGTATCGAATACCGTCGCCAGTATCTGCTGTTGCGCCGCGAGGAAATAAATCTGCATTCACAACGGGCCTATGATGAGTATATGGCGAAACATACTGCAGCCATGGATGAATTCGACTTTTTTCAGCGAACCCAGCTGGCCGGCGGCGACAATGATAATGGTTTCTTTGCCGCCAATTCTGCAAGTATGACCGCTACCCTGCAGGCTATCGGGGAAAAATACAACGGCCTGCTGAGCCGGCATCACGAAAAGATGTCGCAGCATTTTGGCGATACGCTTGGGCAAAGGGGTTCACACGTCGAAAGCTCAACCACGATTACCGGGCAGGAAATCGATCTGCCTTCAGGTGCCGGCCATGGAATGACCGGGGTGGGGGCTGTACCTTCGATCGGCTCAATCGATAAATATATTAAAAACCGTATTCCAGGCCACGTTGGGCGTGCCACGGATGAAGATGATGAAGACAACGATGAAGACAACGATGAAGACAACGATGAAGACAGCGACAGCGATAATTATGAGATGCAGGAGATGCCTGACCTCAAAATCCTCGACCGCTGATAAACACGGAAGCAGACCG
>JAQUZA010000435.1 GCA_028691595.1 Candidatus Rifleibacteriota bacterium | reverse complement strand
CCGCCGGATGGTATCTTCTGATTCTGTGAACGAAACAGCAATGAAATCAAAATCATTGCGGGCGGCAAAAATGATGTCGTCGCGGTCTTTAGGAGTGGGGTTACTCATATTAAGGTGCAGTTTCGGCACGTTAACGCCACGCCTAGATTTGATATTGCCACTGTTAACGATATTACAGATGATATTGCGATCATCGGGAATGCTTTCCACGGAGAGCTGTATCAACCCGTCATCGAGCAGTATTGTCGAACCGGTTTCAAGCATCGAGGGGAGGCGATCGAACGAAATGCTCAACAGTTCAGCAGTTCCGGTTACCGGTTCAGTGGTCAGGGTAATCTGCTTGCCTGCTTCAAGATGAATCCTGTCACCTGCAACCATTCCGGTTCTGATTTCAGGGCCCTTGGTGTCAAGCATCAGGGCAACGGGTTTCTGCATCTCTTCGCGAAGTTTTTTTATGGTTGCAACCCGCCCGCCGTGTTCTTCGTAGTCTCCGTGAGAAAAATTGAGTCTGGCTACGTTCATTCCTGCGTTGATAAGTTCGCGTAAAACGTTTTCCTCTTCTGCTGAAGGGCCGAGTGTAACTAGTATTTTGGTTTTTCTCATGATTCTACCGCTGCTTCCTTTCGCTGTTTGAAAAATGCTCATCTTCCTGATGAAGATTCTGTGTTAGCAATAATTGTGCCAATAATGTGCGCACATTTAGAGCAGAGTTGCGGGGGAAAGTGAAAATCAAAAAAAACAGGCTGCTTAAAATATTGGCACCAGTCTACTTCAGCAGGAAATTCTGGATTCCCCACTGGCAGATTCCGACGATGATGCCAAGAACTCCGCCGAGTCTTATGATCATAGCCATTTCGCGGTCGGCTATCCGGTTAAAAAGGTTCTCGAGCTTGATCAGATCCATGCCGCAAACTTTTTCTATAACTATTTCCTGGACGGAAATTTTCTCTGAGGCCTTTTCAGCAGCTCGATCGAGCATCAGTGGTATCTGCCTTTTAAGAATTGTGCAGAGTTCTTTTTCGATGCGATCCATTACTGATTTAACAAGCGTGTCAGCACTAAGATTGAAAAAGGGGATTTTTTTTGCAAATGAAGCTATATAATCTTTAATCTGTTGCTCGAGCTGATCACGATTCTTGCGCATCATCTCTTCAATTATCGGTTCTACGTCTGTCGGCTCGACCTTTTTTATCAATTCTTCTACACTTATCAGCTCGCCTTCGACAATTTTGCCCAGATTGTTGGCAAGCTCTTTTTGCCGCTTGGGCAGTAGACCCTGAAATTCAAACAAGAGAAATTTGAATTGCTGTTGCGGATGAAACAGGGCTTTGATCGCCAGCCAGTTTGTTACCCAGCCAATCAGGCCGCCCATGAAGGCAGAAAGAATGAAGCTGTGCAGCAATGGGTGAAGAAATAATGCTTCTATGGTCATCTTAATTTTTTAGCTCTTCTACCTGCATTTTTTTATGCAGTGCAACTTTGTTTTGAGTCCGGGCCGCTGTTCGGGAATTATATCACATACAGTCGCTCTTATGGTTCAAGAAATTTCTCCTGCTGCCGATAAGCCCTGTGAAAGTGACAAGGAGGTGGTAGTAATGAGGGTCATAGCTCTGATCCTGGTTCTTATCACAAGCGCGATCGGTTTCGTAGTAAGTTACGGTTTCGCTTATCGAAAGGTTACGGGAGTTCTCTACTCTTCGTCCGAAACGGTACAGTCATCGGTATCAACAACTGCCGAAGGTCGGTAGAGATTCGCAGGCGAAGAACGGGCCGCTCAGCCATGCAGATGGCGGGGCGGCCTGTTCTTTTTTAAGCCCTGTCAACTTATTGGTGAGGGCTGCAAAAACTTCGTTAATTGCTTGACGATGCAGGGTGTCGCTGCTATAATCACGCCACTTATTTATGGCCTCTGGAGGGTTCAATGAACAAAAATTTCTTCTTTACTTCTGAATCGGTTACTGAAGGGCATCCCGATAAGGTCGCCGATCAGATTTCAGACGCAGTTCTCGACGCAATTCTTGCCGGTGACCCGATGGGCCGTGTTGCCTGTGAAACCGCGGTAACAACCGGGCTTGCTCTGGTTATGGGTGAAATTACCACCAAAACCTACGTTGACGTTCAGTCAATCGCCCGCAAGGTAATCAGCGAAATCGGTTATACCAATGCCGAATTTGGTATCGATGGCAAAAGCTGCGGCGTTCTTGTGGCTCTCGATGAACAGTCTCCCGACATCGCCCAGGGCGTCAATCACGCTCAGGATGGCAAAGATAAAAATGAAGACCTGAATACCGGCGCCGGCGATCAGGGTATGATGGTAGGCTTCGCCTGCAATGAAACCCCCGATCTGATGCCCGCTCCTATCTATTACGCCCACAACATGTGCCGCAAACTTGCTGAAGTTCGCAAACAGAAGGTAGTTGATTATCTCAGACCCGATGGCAAGGGCCAGGTCACCATTGAATATCGCGACGGTAAGGTTGCCAGAGTAGACGCAGTCGTTCTTTCAACCCAGCATGATCCTTCCGCAACTCACGCGCAGATAACCGAAGACATGATCGAAAAGGTTATCAAAAAAGTTATTCCGGCCAACCTGATCGATGCCAACACCAAATTTTTCGTTAACCCGACCGGCCGTTTCGTAGTCGGCGGACCACAGGGTGACTCAGGTCTCACCGGTCGCAAAATTATCGTTGATACCTACGGCGGCATGGCTGCCCATGGTGGCGGCGCTTTCTCAGGCAAAGACCCGACGAAAGTTGACAGATCTGGTGCCTATATGGGCCGCTATATTGCTAAAAACATCGTTGCTTCAGGTCTTGCTGATCGCATCGAACTGCAGATTGCCTACGCTATCGGCGTTGCCAAGCCTCTCTCTGTGCATGTGAATACCTTCGGTACCGGCAAACTGGCACCCGAAAAGATCGAAGAAATCATTGGTCAGGCCTTCGACCTCAGACCAGGTGCAATCATCAAGAATCTTGGTCTGCGCCGGCCGATCTATCGTCAGACTGCGGCTTACGGTCATTTCGGCCGCAGTGATGTAGATCTTCCCTGGGAAAAACTCGACAAGGTTGCTGAAATCAAGAAACTTGCCGGGCTTTGATTGATTTTACCTGAATAGACTGCCGCCCGGTTAATGCCGGGCGGTTTGTTGTCTCAGGAGGATAAATTGCTGATTCGCTACACTTTCAGGTTATTGGCACTGACTCTGGTCAGTGCTCTTCTCATCCTTGCCGCTATTCATAGTGAGGCATCTCAGGCTGCGGTTCTTCCGGTTCTGGTTTACCATCACATTCAGGAACATGTCACCTCAGACGTGTCTTGTACCCCTGAGCAGTTTGCAGCACAGATAATGGCGCTTAAAAAGGCGGGTTACACACCGATTAGTCTCACTCAGGCGCGTTTGTTTCTTGCTGGAGCTCTTTGCGACATTGCCAGGCCAGTGCTTATTACTTTTGATGATGGTTATGAAAGCTTGTACACCTATGCTTTGCCGGTTGCGAAAAAACTTGAGGTGCCGATGTCGATTTTTGTCGTTACAGCTCGAATTGGGCGAAAGCCACAGTTCGCCAGATATCTGAGCGATAATCAGATCAGGGAAATGTCAGA
>JAQUZA010000434.1 GCA_028691595.1 Candidatus Rifleibacteriota bacterium | reverse complement strand
CGGGAAATGCTGGTTCTTTCTGATGATATTGTGGTTGCAACTTACCCGGTTGGTATTGGCAGGGCAACGATAGGCATCAAGTTGAATTCTGCCGATCAGAAGACCCCAGAGGGTCAGTATTATATCTGCAACAAAGACCGCGATAACCGGTTTCATCTCTTTTTGCAGATTAACTACCCCTCACCTGACGATGCCAAGCGCGGCTCAGTGCAGCAGATCATCAAACCCGGTGAAGAAGCAAAAATCGAAGCTGCCTGGGAGCAAAACGCCTGCCCGCCTACCGACACCGCCCTGGGAGGACCTCTCGGAATTCATGGATTCGGTGCCGAATCAAGCTGGACAACAGACGGCAGCATCTCAATGCATAATATTCACATCGAAGAGGTTTTCTGGAATATTGCTACCGGGACTTCGGTAGCGATTCTGCCATGATAAAAGAGTTTCCCAAACGATCCAGAGTCAGAGCCAAAGCCGGTCGTCTATCACTTTGAATCACCAGCCATACTGGCAGTTCCTTTTGCCCGGTGAAGGTTTTGCCGCTCGCGGGGCTCAAGAGAGAACCAGAGAGATTCCAGGTCAGGGTACCACCGAAGACAAAGGCTTCAATTCTACAATGGTTGCACCCCAGTGACCGGCATCATGACCGGCAGCATGCCATGATTTGACCTTCTCAAGCTTTTGCAGCAGCGATTCGACGGTTCGGCGCAGGTTGCCAATACCTTTGCCGTGAATAAGACGAACATGAAGAATGCCGCGCTGCTGGCAGACCTCAAGGTAATCAGCGACAACAGCTGCCACCTCACGCGGTTGAAAACAATGCAGATCGAGAACCCCATCAACAGGGATTTCTAACGCTTCAGGCTCATTTTGCTTCATTCAGCAAAGTGGTTCTCAATGGCAGTAATTCAGCTGCGGTCATGATTTTTCCGCCCCCGAGTCCTGGAACAATAATTTCTGCTTTGGGGCAATAATCGAGAAACAATTCTCGGCATGCACCGCAGGGGGCAATAATGTCACCGATGCGATTCACCACAACTACGGCCTCGATATCGGTAACTCCATCTTCAGCGGCTGCGGCAAGAGCAACGGCCTCAGCACAGATTTCGGCACCAGCAATCGATGTTTTCATCTGCAGACCGGTAAAAATTTTGCCGCACTTCGATTTAACGGCTGCGGCAAAATGATGGCGATTTTCTTTAAAACGTATGGAAATAAGCTTTTTTGCGGTTTCGATCAAGTAGAAATGATTCTTTTTCAGTTGATTGAGCAAGTTTTACCTCCGGGTCAGACTAAAATTCACCTTTCAATTCTCTGGTGAAAAAATCACGTTCGTCGGCACCATAACATACGAGGCCTATGCGAACAGAGGTCTTAACAGGGTTTGAGCCCCAGGGCCAGAAAGCGCAATAGATAACGATGCTGTCGCTGATTTCTTTGCGGAACAAAGTCTGATCTTTGCGCGCACCACCGACTTCGCGCATAAAGCGATCAAAAAAGTTCTTGAAAAAAGCGCCCTCTCCGGCGGGTTTGTAGGGTTTGCCAAAAAATTTTTCAACCTCTTCACCCAGCTGGGTGATGAGATTAGAATCGGCTACACCGCAGTAAAGAAGAGGATCATCAACATCGTGATTTGGTTTTATCTTGTATTTGCCCTCGATTATATCAATCAGGCCAAGAATTTTGCGAATTTCAGGGAGGTGTTTATTCATAGTTCCTCTGATCGTCAGTTTACTTAACTATAGCTGAATAGAAGCAGGCGATGCAACAAAAAACACTCTATTTCTTTACGGCATCTTTTCTTGCCGCAACCATTTCTTTCAAGCGATCAGGGTCTAGAGGGTTTTCCCAGTAACCATCATATTTGATGCTCGAACCGACTATCCAACCGTCTGCGCTGATAAAATCGCGGGCATTGGCTGGTGTGATACCTGATCCAACCATTACTGGAATTCGCCCGGCCTTTTTGGCGCGTTTTACTTCGTCTTTTGAAGCCGCTTTGCCTGTGGCGCTACCTGTTACGATAACCCCGTCAATCCCAAAAAATTCTGCCCCGTGAACCCAGTCTTCGAGGGTTATATCGCTGGTAACGGCATGTGCCGAGTGTTTTTTCTGAATGTCTGTCCAGATTCTGACTCTGCCGGCACCAATGCGGCTACGTTCGCGCAGCAGTTTGCCGGCGCAGGCTTCTATCCAGCCTTCATCAGCAACATGCCCAAAAACACAGCCTTCAGCGCGAATAAATTCACAACCACTGATGTGAGCAACGGCGAGAGCTTCAATGTTAGCACCGGCAAGAATCTGAATGCCGACCGGGTAAGCAGCACCCAGCCGCCGTTTAATTTCACAGGCGACGCGGGTCATTCCTGCAACGATCTCTGGCCCAACCTCACATTTAAGATAGGGGCGATCATGCATATTTTCGAGGATAATGCCATCAAAGCCTGAAATTTGAAACTGCTCGGCTTCTGAAACCGCTATTTCAACGATTTTATCTATATTAAGGGTATTGAAGGGAGTTCCTGGAAGCGCTTTAACGTGCACCATACCGAACAAAGCCGGAAGGGAAAAACTGTTTTCTGTGTCTAGCAAGGGTTTCATGAACACTCCTCATCTGAAAAGAAATACCAGCAAGTTTCCTATTAACAGAATAAGTACATACCAGACCCGGAAAACCTTGTCGAGATAAATCGCCACATCGAAACGGCGTTTTTTGGCATAATTGTTGTTGATGACGGTTTGCACCAGGGCAGAAAAAATAACCACATAAAAAAGAATAAAGATTTTGTCGGCCATGACCATGTAACCGACGGCGGGTAAGGCCTCTGCTTGTGACATATGCAGGGCAATAGCCGACAACAATGCGGTAATGCAAATTCCACACTGGGCTTCAAACTCGCTGGCATTGATGAAAAATACCATGTAAGCCATACCGGCAATTATAATCAAAGGCAGAATGAACTTGATAAGATGTGGTAAAAAGAGCCTTTTAAGAAAAACTTTAAAGGTAAAGCGTGAATAATGCGAAGACCGGTTTGTTCCGAGGCCGAAGTCAGTTTTGTAATTATGAACATCAATAGTGCAGCTGGCACCGTTGAGCTGCCAGTCGGGGACATCCATTTCGGGTTCGACCCAGGTATTGAAGTCTGCCGATTTGGTGGTATCAGGAAGAAAAACAACCTGACCAGTTTCCATTTCAGAATCTTCAATACTGATCGGTAGAACCTGCGAATCAAAAGGGTATGCCTGAAGACGGAAATGACCGCGGAAAGTGCCCTTAACCCTTTGCGACCAGACATTTTTACCCGAGTGGTCTTTTAAATGACTCAGGGGTGTGGCGTGCTCAATTTTGCCATTCATAAATTCAATGTTTTCGGGTGACCAGGAGGCATTGCCAGGAGATTTATACCAGATATAAAAATCAGCGAAGAATTCGCTCTCTTTTACGTCAAGGTGAGCGATATCAACAATGTACATACCAATTTCAACGGTGAAAGGTTCGTCTGCAAAAGCAGGGAAACAGCCTAAAAATAAGGCAAAGACGAGAAAAATTCTTAAAAAGATTGACTTGAAGGCAGGTAAACTTTTATGCATGAAAACAAACCTCTAATCTATTTAAT
>JAQUZA010000433.1 GCA_028691595.1 Candidatus Rifleibacteriota bacterium | reverse complement strand
TACGCCGGCAGAGCCAGTTTTTGGTACCCCTGGAAAATACGGTATCGACTTTGCAACAAAACCCGATCCTTTTCCGCTCATGAAAGCGACTGATTATCTCAAGAAGCTTGCAGCGCCCGGCAGCATTAATCTCGTGCCCAACGTTGGCAAAATGAGCACTAATGTTTTGGCATTGGCCGTTACCCTTGCTCTGAAGCCAATGGTAGAGGCTGTTCCGCTCACCAAAGGAACTGTAAGCGTTCCTGACTGTTTTCAAAAATGGGAAATGCCATACATGGGCACCGGCAACTCATTTTACACTATTCCAACAACCGGTACCGGTGCCAATAAGACCAGGTTTTTTGGTTCAGGCGGTATGCATCCTACTCTTACCCGTGAGATTGAAGGCAATGTTCTTAAGAGATCAAGACTCTGGCAGATGTGTATCGTCGGCATGAGCCCCATGGATCGCCTCCCGCTTCTGCCTTTCCCACCAGTTTTTCTGCCACCACCACCTCTGGTAATACCAATATGGAAGGCCCAGGAACTTCTCACAAAATATGATTACAACCTCGAGCCTCTCAAAGCAAATTCAGAATCAGGAAAAGCGGATTATAAAACCTACGAGTATGACCCATCTTTATTACAGAACATGCCGCCGAACCTTTATACGAGTGAGCAATATGCCAAGAAAGCCACATATTATTATGAAAATGCTGAGGCTTTTATCGACGACCTGCCCAATCGTATGACTACAGTTAATGGCAAGAAAGTCTTTGTTTTGAACGGTGTTTCTTTTATTTCCGGGTCGGTCGGGTCTCCCTCTAGCCCTTTCACAAACGGTGAAGACGATTTCTATGTGCTTGGAAAAGGCATGATTGTTTGCAGCGGTAATTTTTATCTGGGTGCCAACATAAAGGTGCTCGACAGAACCGAAGACGACCTGACTGTTTTTTCTCTGATCTTGAGAAACGGCGGTCTGCTGGGCCTTTCTGGCGGGAAACAGTATGAGATCGAAGGGTCTCTTTATACTGATAAAGGCATTTATTGCCACGCGGATTCAAGCATCAGGATTCAGGGCAACTGGGTTACCAACCAGTTTAACAAAGCAGCAATGGGCGGAACCGTTGCTGTTGACTACGTATCTTCACGGGTCAGAACTTCGCTCGGGAGCCTGCATCCGGTGCGCGGAAAATTCGACCCGAAAAGATATCATGTTTCGTTCAGCCCGCTGTGGGCTTCATGGAGGGCCAATTGACAATGTTCAGGCCACAGAAATACGGGGCAACCTTGATTGAAATAGTAATTGCCGCATTTATTCTTGCGGTTGCTTTTATTCCTATACTGCGCCTTGTTGACTTCGGTTCGGTTTCGACTGCCAAGACCGGGCATTACGCCAAGGCAACCAGACTTGCCCAGGAACTGGTAGAAGAATGCAAACATGTTCCATTCAAGGTTTACCAGAAACACTACAGTGATCTGGCAAGTGGTAACTCGTTTGACGTTCACCCGCAGTTTTATAAAGAGACCGCCAAAAGTATCGAAACATTTTTCACAGAAAATAAAGACTCACTCAAAGATTACGGTTGTACCGCCACTTTAAAGGCAAAGAAAAATGATCTCGACCAGATCGTTGAAGTGTGGTTCGAGGTCGAGATTTTCTGGCGTGACAAAGGCAAAAAAGAAGACGAACGTTTCGGCCGCCGTGTGGTAAGAGCGGGCAACTCCTATTACAACTCAGAGGCAATTTAAAGGGGGTAAGTGATGATAAGTCGAAAAATCAAAGGCTTTACACTGGTTGAAGTCATGGTGGCCATCTTTCTTTCGACCATTGTGCTTACCGCCATCTACGGTGTCTGGATAAGAGTGCAGCGCGAGATTGCCAAGTCCCATGCCAGGCAGACTCTGCAGAGCGAACTGCGAACCGCCTCAAACTATCTGCAGAAAGATCTCAAGTCAATCAAAGAAGGAACATTTGAAACTCCTGGTGGGCTGTCTGCCGACGGTACATCGCTACACATCGTTTTTGACCGCTTTAAAGATACCGAAGAAACAAAAATTGCCCAGGATTCAATTGAAAAGGTTGAATATCGCCTCAGCGACGGTCTTCTGACCAGAAAAAGCACAACCGAACTAAAGATTCTTTCGGTGAATGTTGAAAGTATGCAGATAACTAAATCTGTAGATGCCGCCAATCTTGGGGCTGGAGACCTTGAGTCGACTGATGAAGACTTCAAGGCCGGCAGAGAAGCCAAACTCGAGATCAATATTGTCGGGCGCAAAAATATCGCCGGTTCAAAAGAAGAAATGTATCATGTCGAGCGTACTTCGCTGGTAATGCGCGATGAATACTATAAAAAGACCAATAAAAACTTTGTTTCAAATTTTGACCTGGCCAAGCTTGAGCAGGATGCGGTTGTGGTGACTGACTCAACCCAGGATGCCAGTTTTGGGCCGGGCGGCGCAATGACTGAAGAGCAACTTCAGAGCCTCGACAAAGACCAGCTCGAAGGCCTTGAAGAGACGCAAAATGAGCTGATCGATCAGGCCAAAGACTCAATTGACCAGATGAACGACAGTATTACTGACACCGATACCGGAGAAAGTGGCTGGTCAAAGTTCTGGCAAGGAGTCAATGTTTTCTCAACCACCGAAGGCGAAAAAGTCCGTGATCTGAGAGGAGATCTCGAGAACGCTGACACGCAGAGCGATGTTAAAGTTGTTCTCGAAAAGTTGAACACTTATACCAAAGACAAAGAAGAAGAGTTTCTTGGAAAGTCCGTGCCTGGCTATTCTACAATGAGCGATGCCCAGAAAGACCTCTATAAAGAAGCCTACGAGATGAAGCTCCAGGATCGCACCATCGAAGGAAGTCACCAGGCTCTTGTCGCCCAGGCCGAAAAAGATGGCACAACTCCACCTGAAGCCCCCCAGAAGGTAATCGATGTCGCAATCGGTGCAGCCGAGGGCGAAGGCTCGAAAACTTACGAAGACGAAGCTGGCAACACTGTGCAGATCTCGAATGAAGCGAGCAGCACGCGCAGCACTACTGAATTAAAGAGTGCCTATGATGCCATCGATCTTGGCTGGATGGGCGAATTCAACAAGGAACCAGACGACGTTGGTATTTATAATGCCGCCAAGCAACTTATCAGTCAGGGAAAAGCAAAATTGAACGTAATAGAAATGCGCGATACTTCCGAGGATAATGTTGAATTGATTCAAAAGGTCAAAGCCACCAAATAATCAACACTGATTGAAGGAAAACTATGCGCGCCCTCAGCAGTCTGTCCTGTTTGTTTCTGATAGTTTGTCTGCTCGTTTTTTCAACTGGCTGCGGCAGTTCTGATGGTGGCCTTTCTGACTGGCAGAAGCCTGCTACGGTTACTGCCGTTTCAAACATCAAAGGGAAAATTCTTCCGCCTTCAACTTCAGGGGCGGTGCGCGGGCAGTTCTCTCTGCTGTCGACCGACGGTACTCTGGTTTTTGTTGAAGAGAAACCAGAGTTTTTTGCCAATGCTGATGCGAATGGCGACTTTCTGATTCGTAACGTTGAAGCCGGTCGTTACAGACTGGTAGCACATAAGGTTTCTGGCACCACACCTTACCGGCAGCGGTCTGACATTTTTACTCTGTCTGGTCAGTTTG
>JAQUZA010000432.1 GCA_028691595.1 Candidatus Rifleibacteriota bacterium | reverse complement strand
CAGCCTTGCCACTGGCCTGCGAACCACCTGAGCTGCCTGATCCGGCCTGGCCGGCTTCTCCCCCGGCTTCTCCCCCGGCTTCTCCCCCACTCCCGTTGGCACCATCCGCTTGAGCGCTGATACCACTTGCAGACGAGCCATCATCGGATGGAACCAGGAGAAGTTCTGAATCAGAATCGGGTTCGAGGTCAGATGCCTCAGCCGGCCTTATTTTTCCAGCCTTTTTAAGTTCTTCAAAGGTTTTCTGATCGATCAGGCGAGCCGTGGCAAGGCGGTCTGCCAATGCCTTGGCCCGTTCAGCCTGCTTTCGGATATATTCCTGCAGATTTTCTTTTGCCCTGGCGAGCGCTTCTGCGGCATCGTCACTTTGGCCGGCGGCTTTTTCAAGAGCCCGATTCAGCCCGGCAATCGTATCTTCCGGCTTCTCTAACATTTTTGACAAGGAGGGCATGCTGTTGAGGGCCGTAGACAATGCATCCGTTTCAGTTACGCTGTTGCCTGACCCGCCTGCCTGGTTAAGGGCTGCATTCAACTTTTCAAGGCTACCAATACTGCCGACCATATCACGGGAACCTGTAGCAGCCTTTTGATTCAAGCGTTCATTGAGCTGATCGAGCGCTTCGAAGGTTGATGCGGGCTCTCTGCCATCTGCATTTTCAACAATCTGCCGGAGGCTCTGCTGCATATTTTTTGCCTCCTCAGGGCTCAAAAGACCTGTTTCAGCAAGAGTTTCTATCTTTTCTGAGGCGATCTGCTCAAGCTCTTTCATGTCTATTCGTCGATGAACCAGTGAAGTTTCGATCATCAACGGCAATTTGTGGCAAAGCGTCAGAAAAAGCAGAGAAGCAAAAAAAGAAAGAAGCAGTGCTTTTAAATCAAGACGAAGGCGGGGAACCTCGATTGGGGTCTGAATTTTTTCGATCCAGGCAAAATCGCCGGTTTCACCAGAGGCAAGAAGCAGGCCGCCAGACTTGTTGTAACTGTCAAGCAACGCCAGCCAGCCTTGCTGCTTCAGATCGCGGCGCACAACAATGCAAGCCGCCAGCAGGGCAACAAAAATTCCGCTGAGAGTGAACCCGACCAGATCGAAATACATGAGCTGAGCCTGCCGCATGACCAGAACAACCAGACCTGCAACAAAATTCCAGATCGTGATTGACCACACCGAAGCAGAAACGGCAGAAAAGCCGCCATATCGCCATTTCAGCGTTTTAATGGCCTTTTCAAGTATCGTTATTCCGTTACAGCCCATGATCCGCTCCCCTCAATACCTTATTGCCAAGATAACCTTTTAGCCTTCAAGACGCCAGTCCTTTGTCAATATTGGCCAGACGCATTGCCTGTTCATATTCGTCAATCCTGCGCTTGTGCCCCGGAGTGGTAAAGGCGGGACGTTTTGAATGAGTCTCAACCTGTGCATTCAAATGAGATATAGAACTAGTGCTCTGTCACACAGGAATTATGGGGGTTCTTCGTCATTCCCGCGCAGGCGAAAATCTAGCATGTAGCGGCTTAGATCCCCGCTTTCCCCCTTTCGGGGACAAGCGCGGGGACGACAGAATTGATGTCTATTCTTGCTTTCATATGTGACAGAGGACTAGAGTAATTTGAGAGCAGATTTTTAGCTGTTCAATTTTCGGTCGCAATCTGGTAAATTGAAAGCATGCAAACAAAGCAAACGGTGATTCAACTCTCAGAGGAAACCTTCGCACGGCTTGAAAAAAGGGCCACAAGCAGAAATTGCACACCAGAAGAACTCGCTGCCAAACTTCTTGAAGAAGCGCTCGCGGCAACAGAACCAAACGCAAAAACTGCTGCCTATCCTGGTGTTGCGCTGCTCAAAAACGGTTATTCTCCCCTTTTATCAGATAATACAGCATCAGAAACAGAAGATAAAAAAACCGACACAAACAATGCCGCCAAACCGGTTTTGGCGGCAGCAACAGCAAATACGAACTGGCAAATTAATATACCAGCACATAACAACATGCCTTCACCAGAAGCAATGCAGCGCCGCCACAAAATTGAAGACGAAATGCGTGAACTGTCGCTGCTCATAGAAACAGCTGAACCGCAAAAGAAAGAGAACTACCTGCTGCAATACGCACTGCTTGCAGCTGAACTCGACTCAATCATCTAGACCACACCAGGAGACCCGATATGCCGCGCAGGAACAGATATAAACAACTTTGTGAAGCCTATGACCGGGGTGTAACCGAATGCAGCCAGTATCAGAATGAATGTCGAGAATTTGTTCAGGAAATCCGCTCGGCAATAATCGAAAGCCTCAACTGCCCTGAACCAAAAGTATTCATGTTTTCTCCGAGCTCCGGGTTTGTCTATAACAGTCAATCGATTCAGGGAGATGCTTTCGACACTGAATTTGGAGAAAACGGAACTGCTGCCATTGGTTTTGCCATCAACGTCAACGATGACGACCTGCAGGAAAAGTTTTTCACCTTCCTGGTGATTTTCAAGAAAACCGGCTCAAAAATTCTGTTCAGTGTTGACGAAGACAAAGAATTCGTCAACAGCAATGATGGCATCAATGACTTCTGCGACTACCTGTTTGAAATGGCAAGAAAAAGCTTACTGGGCCGGCTCGACAATTTTCTGCAATCACCAAAAGAGATGAATGCCCCGATTGGCTTTAGACCAGAAAGAGAAGACACCAAAAAGGTCAGTAAAAAACCCTGAATGGCTCAGGAGAACCCGGTCTTGGAGGCGTAAGCTGCCTCTGAAAGGTTTTGGTGGGGCCCTTTTCTGAAGACACCGGTGCAGTCGGCACAAATGATCGCGGGGTTTCCTTAGGCACGATCACCTGACGCTTTTTGCGAGTCGGTTGGTTTGTAACCTGCACCGGTCCTGACTTTTCAAGCGCCAGAATTTCTTCGAGGGTTCGCGGCGGCTTGCCTTCGTCAAGAGTTTGCCAGCCGGCCTGCGCCAGCCGGTCAACGGCCGGGTTGGGTTGATAAAAGCCTTCGTCTATGCGATCGCCCCAGTAATAGCCTTTGGCAAGTCTTACATCACCAGAAACCTCAGCAATGACTCCAAGACGATAAAAAGCCCATGTGGTTCTTGTAATATCAAGCTTTTCTGAGGTGGTTTCCTGCTGGTAGATAACAGAATAGAGTTCCCTGGCCTTTTTAAGGTTGTTTTTCTCAAGAGCAATTTCGGCCTTGGCCCTGTAAGAAGCGTAGTTATAACTTGAACGACAACCTGTCGTAGTTATTGAAAGCAGAAGAACGGCCAAGATTAACAGCCATGAGCGGTCAGCAAAACAATTGATTTTTCCTTGTCCGCTCATTTTTTCGCCCCCGGCAGTGGTTTCCAGTAACCGTCTGAGCCAGAAGACACCGGGGCATAAATGCGGGCGGTCCAGGAATAGTCGCTGGCCTTTTTGCCGGGGTCTTTCATGAGCATCTGAATATCAAAAGCATCATTTATTCTCTTAACAGTTATGTCTGTAAGATACTCAGATGCGTAATATTGTTTTCTGCCATCTGAGGCTGTTCTGGCGAATGCCTTGCCCCCACCACGGTTTTCAAATGAATATGAGGCGTATTTTTTATCAGGCAGACAAACCTTGAATTCAGTCGTTCCCTTCCAGGTGTCACCACTTTCGCCTTTAAAAACAATCTT
>JAQUZA010000018.1 GCA_028691595.1 Candidatus Rifleibacteriota bacterium | reverse complement strand
TGCCTGGACAATCATCGAGCGTGCTGCTGCTGATCTGCCTGCCGATTCCCCGGAAGAAGATGCGACTCAGCGCTTATGGCAATGCTTTTTTGACAGCATCGCCGTGCGCGAACGCCTTAATCTGGCTTTGCAGCAAAAGTTCATTCCCAAAAAATACTGGCATGATCTAATCGAAAAGCCCGGTCTTAATCAGAAACTGTTTTGAATTTTTCAAGAGTTAGAATATTATTCCAACTGGCTCAGATTTTACCGATATCTGCCTCTCTGGTCCAGCGCAGGCCAACGATCTAAAGACCTGCTTGTTAAAATTCATCATGTCTATGCCAAAGAATTCAGTTGTTTCCCGGCTGAAAATTGGAGAAATGCTTATGAACAGGTCAATTGGTGAAATGGTGACTATCAGGCCTCAGATGATTAAAGATGCCAGAGGCTTTTATGACATTTTGACCGGTGGTGCCTTTCAGTTCTTTCCCGTTAATGTGGCTTCAATCGAAGCCGAAAAGCGCTTTTTGCGCAAGGATATCAGGCAATGGCGGGCCGGTGAGGCATGGAACTTTTCAATCATGCTCGGCGACAGGTTGATCGGCGCTATTGGCATCATGCCAGAAGACAGCCGGCCATATAATGCCGAGATTGGTTATTTTATCGACCGTGAACTGCACGGCAAAGGTTATACCCTGCAGGCGGTCAGGCTTGCCGAACAGTTTGTTCTTACCTGTCAGCCACAAATTCACCGCCTCTATGCCTGTATGGTCGTCGATAACGTGGCAAGTGCAAGAGTTGTCGAAAAGGCCGGATTTCTGCGGGAAGGGCGTTTGAGCGGCTATCTTAAGGTTGGCAAAACCTTTCACGATGCCTTCGTCTATGGCAAAGTAATCGGGTCATATTGATTGACTATTGATAGATGTTTGCTTTTTTGCCGGGAATTGCTTTTTGAAGCTGAGAATCGCAGTTGTTTTTTCTGTAGCCCTATAAAACTGCCGCTTTTGTCGGCGCAAAAATTTCTGGCAGGCACGGGCAAACTTTTTAAAGAGGGTGTTGTTTTGAAATACTCTTGATTGTCAAATCTGCGCAATCCTTTACTGTTAGGACATATGGCAGTATTTTGACAAAGTGACCGCCTTAAAATTTTGCTGTTCGAAAAGCATGTTCAAAGAACGGTTCGAAAAAAGTGTTCTGGTTGGTAAAACAAATCTGGAGGTTAGTTGTATGAGGAAACTTGGTCTGCTGGTTCTGATGATGGCTTTATCTGTCGTTTCGGCCTTTGCTCAGGATGACCTTGATGCGGCCTACATGAAAACTTTTGGCAATGGCATCATTCTCGTCTCCGATAAGGGTATTCCGCCCCGCGCCAAATGTGACCCGGCCCAATTTGAATATCGTGACGGCAAATTTTTCATTACCCCAGGTCCCACCGGTTCTCTCAATTTCAGAGCCCTCCTGCCGGCCGGCACCAACCTTGGTGCCGAACTTGAAAAGGTAAAAAAAGTTCAGGAAAGCCAATCTGCAGTATCGAAATGAAGACTTGTGTATTTATAAAGTCTGGTCAACTCACGATCTCGGTGGTACTCCCCACGATAACGTCAAGTGGCCGACCAGTCTCAAAGAAATGCCCAAATGGGCAAGTCCGGTAGAAGCTTTTACTTCTCTTGATCCTGAAGTCTATCCATGGGTTGCACCCGGTGTCAGCTGGAATGGCGATTTCAAATCGTCACTGTTTGGCCTTTTGTTTAACGGCAAACCCGGTCAGAAGCTTTATGTAACTTTCCATGTCGGGTTTGAATACAAAACCCCGGCTGGTCAGGTTGAAACCAAATGGAACGATGTTCTCCAGAAATGGGAAAACGTCACCTCCAATGGTCTGATCGGCTACGCTCTTTCAGAACCCCTCGCTGCTTCTACCATCGAATTTAAATAAGAGCTTTTTTGCAGGCCCGCATTATCGAACAGATAATGCGGGTTTTTTCCTGTCTATCAGATGAAATATTCAATGCCGGAGATCTTTACCTGAGACTGCGCACCGATGCGGCGAATGATGTTGGCTGCGAGAAAGTGGCCGATTCTAAGGCAGGTTTCAAGATTCAGCTTCTTATACTGGCCATAAAAAAAGCCCGCCTGAAAATTGTCTCCGGCACCGTTCGTGTCTTTGACATCTTCGACCTTATAGGCAGAGACGCTGATCTCGCCTTCAGGAGTGATGGCCACTGCACCTTCGCAACCAAGCTTGATCACTGCCAGATCGGTGTATTTGAGCAGATGCCTGAAATCGCTGCTTCCCTCGCAAAGGGCTTTGGCTTCATCTTCGTTGGCAAAGAGAATATCGATTTTTTCGCTGAGAAAAGTTTCAATCTGGTCGCGCGATGATTTGACCACAAGACTGTCACCAAGGTCAAAGGAAATTTTGGTGCCTGCTTTGCGGGCAATCGAGACTGCGTGCCTGGTTGCCACGTTGATCGGGTTATCGCCACGAAATTCGTATGCCGAAAAATGCAGAAATTCGGAGCTTTTGATCAGGCTGTGCAGTATCTCGTATTCATAAAGCTGCTTGGCCACACCAAAGTCCAGGCCGAAAGTTCTCTGGCCATCAGGGCTTATCAGGGTGTAGCAGAGCCCTGAGTTGCCGCGCTTGATCGAAACATAGGTGTCGATATCATTGTCGCGCAGGTTGTTGATGTAGTCATAGCCGAAGTCGTCGCAGCCAACGCAGCCGATAAAAGCGCATTTCAGGCCAAGATTGCTGGCACCATAAATGACGTTGGTCGGTGACCCGCCCGGGGCGATGCGGGGTTTGTAGGTATTTACAATGCTGGCAAGTTTGTTGAGGTTTTCTTCGTTGAGCGCAATGCTGTTGCCTTTGGGAAGGTCGAGTTTCTGCAGCATTTCGTCGCTGACTTCAACAATGATGTCGGTGAGGGCATCAGAGATGGCAGTAATCTGATACTTTCTGTTTTCAGCACAGGTGCTCATAATAAAACCCCGGCAGTAATAAGGATGCTGCAAAGCTTAATGCCAACCGCCCTTAAAGTCAATCCTGGGGTGCTCTTTTAGGGCAATTGTCTTAATCTGGAGTAGTTGGGTCTTGTTCTTCAGGGCATTTTTGTTACCTCCCGGATTCATATTTTGTAATTAATTTGCGGTTGAGCCATATTTTCTGTGAATTTCTGTCAGGCCTTTTATGAACAGTTAATGCGGGAAAAACACTTTTGGCTGCCAACTAAGGGCGTGTTAATTAAGCCAAAATGTTGTAAGATGTAGCCACTTTCAAAAGTGTTTTGATCGGAGCATTGTTGATGAAGATTTTCTCTGGTCGGGTGGTTTGCTGATGCTGCCTGCCGATTCAAGAATTCTGCGCGGCGAAACCTCGGTGGCGATAACCGATCTGCGCGAAGAACACCCGATTACCGGCGCTGCGGGCTGGTCAGAAGTTAATACCACCCGGGTCAGAGACGTTTATGTTAATTACGACCATAAAACGTCGCTTTTTAAGCTGGTAACTTCGCGTGGTGCCGTTTTGCGCTGCACGCCAGATCAGCTTTGTTTCGGGCGCATCAACCCCCAGATCAGGCATTATTCTCTTTATCTGCACGAACGCTCATCGCTTGGTTTCAGGGTTGGGGTTTCTGGCGATCTGATGAAAGACCTTCTGGCTATTACCACGGTGAAACATGAATTCGGCAATGCCACAGAACTGATAGACCGGGTCTGGATTCTGGAAACGACCGGCAATCTGCCGAACGCTACCTTCATGCATAAATACGCGGTTTTTAAATACGGGTTGCCTGATATCCCCTTTTCGGCCCGGCAACCAGATGCTGAACTGTCTGATGAAATGACACGCCAGATGTTTAACAGTATCGATACCCCGTCACGGGCTCACGAACTCTTGCGTGATTCACACATGTTTGTCGAGCATCCGCACCTGACGCTGCGTGTTTCTAATTCTGACACCCCGAAAAGCAACTCTATTCAATTCGTTATTTTTGGTGGAAGTGAAAAGGGCTCGATGAGCGGGTATTCTCACCTCATTCAAATCTCAGGGCCTGCCGAACCCAATCGGGCCGAACATCGTCAATTTCAGCGAAAACAGGGAAAACATGGCCTCTGGCATCTCGAAATAACCCGCGATGACATGGAAGAAGCGGAATTGTTTGTAAAAACCCTGTCGCACCTCGATAATCTTGAGATCGTCAAGAAGATTCAGTTGACCCGCAAACCACCTTTTTATGTGTTGCCGGCTTCACATCTCAAACCGGGCATGCTCGTGCCGGTTATGGGCCGTAAGGGCCTGATAGAAGAAGATACCGTGGCAACAGTTGAAGTTGAAGAATATAAAGGGCCGCTGTATAACCTGCAGGTTCATGAACTGCATAATTTTATTGTCGGCAACTGGGTTGTCATGTGCTATAACCCGGTCAGCAGACTTACTGGAGAATAAACCTTGTTCAGTTCAATTGACACAATTCTTTCACAGCTGAATGAACGGCAACGCGAGGCGGTCAGTATTACTTCCGGCCCGCTGCTGGTTGTTGCCGGGGCCGGTTCTGGCAAAACCCGCATGTTAACAGTGCGTATCGCTTACCTGATCGAAAAATGCGGCATCGATCCAGCAGCTATTCTGGCTGTCACCTTCACCAACAAGGCCGCCCGTGAAATGAAAGAGAGGGTGCGCGAACTGGTGGCCGGTGCCGAACGGGTTACTCTGACCACCTTTCACTCTTTCTGTTGCCTGTTGCTGCGGCGCTGGCATAAATATGCCGGGTTTGCCGATGGCTTCACCATTTATGACGAAACCGACAGTGAAAAGCTGATGAAAAACGTTCTCAAAGAAATGAAATCTGACACCAGGCGACTCACTCCAAAAATGGTGCTCGAATTCATTTCGCAGGCTAAAAATGAACTGGTTGGCCCCGAAGAATACCAGACTTTTGCCGGCCCAACTTCAGCCTCAGCCCAGATTCAGAAGGTTTATGCCGCTTATCAGGCGCAGCTGATGCAGAACCAGGCCGTTGACTTCGATGACCTGATTTTTAAAGCATTCTATCTGCTGAAAAACAACCCCGAACTTTTGCAAAAGCTGCAGACCCAATACCAGTATTTTCTTGTCGATGAATACCAGGACACCAACCATGCGCAATATCGTCTTATTTCGCTGATATCAGGCGCAAGCAGAAACCTGTGCGTGGTCGGTGATGAAGATCAGTCTATCTACAGCTGGCGTGGTGCAACAATCCGCAATATTCAAGATTTCGCCAAAGATTTTCCGGGTGCCAGAATTGTTAAGCTCGAACAGAATTATCGTTCGACCCAGGTTATTCTCGATGCCGCCGGTGCTGTGATTGCCAAAAATACGAGTGCCCACCCCAAACGCCTCTGGACCGAAAAGCAGGGTGGTGAACTGCTGACTTTTACCCGGGCCGGCGACGACAGGGAAGAAGCCGAATGGATAGTGAGAAAAATTAACTCGCTGTGCAGCGCCGGCCGTGCGGCTGGTGATTTTGCCCTGCTGTTCAGAATGAACAGTTTGAGCCGGCCTATTGAACAGGCTCTGCAGCGTGCCGGTATCGCCTATGACATCACCGGTGGCACCAAGTTTTTTGACCGTCGCGAAGTAAAGGATATTCTTGCTTATCTGCGGGTTATCGACAACCCCAAAGACAGCATTTCTCTCGAACGTGTTATCAATACTCCCAGGCGCGGCATCGGCGATACTACAGTTGCCAGGCTTTATGGCGACGGCAGCGTGACCCTCTGGGAATCGGTCGCTTCAGAGGGTAGTCGCAACCCCGAAACCAAGATAGGGCGCTTTTTCACGATGATGCTCGAATTTATGGAAGCTGCGCAGAAATTGCGGGTTTCTCAGCTCTGCCGCAAGGTTATCGATGACATCGAGTATTTTGACTACCTGAAAAATGATGACCCTGAAACTGCTGAAGACCGTCGTAATAACGTTGAAGCGCTGGTTTCTGATATCAGATACCAGGAAGAAGACAACCGTGAACTGACTTTGCACGACTATCTGGCCAATACAGCCCTGCATGCCGCCGCCGATGATATCGATGAAACGCAGCAGAAAGTTCATCTGATGACCCTGCACAACGCCAAAGGGCTTGAGTTTCCTGTGGTGTTCATGGTTGCCATGGAAGAAGGTATTTTTCCGCACAATTCTTCAAAGGAAGCGCCCGAACAACTTGAAGAAGAACGCCGGCTTGCTTATGTTGGCATGACGCGGGCCCGCGAAAACCTTTTCCTGACAGCCGCCAGCCGCCGTATGATGTTCGGTACCTGGGGCTCAAACCCCGTTTCACGTTTCGTGGCCGAGGTGCCGTCGCATCTTTTTCATGGCCGCAGCGCTGCTGATCCTGCCGCTCGGGCAAGAAGCTCATCAGTAGCCAGCGCGATTCCGGGCGCAGTTACCAGCAGGCCAAAATCAGGGGCGTTTACTTTCAATCCGCAGGCAAAATGGTCAGATTCAGGCAAATCAGCGGCTTCAGCAATTCAAGGTGACATGGTGAATGGAAACATGGTAAATTTAAAGCCGGGAATCAAGGTGGTTCATCAGATTTTCGGCCCCGGTCGGGTCGAAGAAACTTCTGGTGAGTCACTGGCTGATTTCAGGGTCACCGTGAGATTTGAGCAGAAGGGGCTTAAAACATTACTCTTGCAGTATGCTTCACTTCAGGTTATAAATAGCGAAAACGCATAGGAGGTTGATGTATGAGATTTTTAAGATTTGTTTGGAAGCTGTTTGTAATGGCCAGCGTCTTTGGTATTGGTTACATTATCGGTCGCGAACACAGTTTTGAAGAAGAAGAAATGTGGGAAGAAGAAGCCGATAAAGCTGATAAAGGCGATAAAGCTGAAAACGCTGATACCGCTGAAAAAAAAAATGAATCCTGCAGCAGCTGCGGTGATAACGAAGTAGAATTCGAATTCGAAGATGCAGATGCCAAAAAGGTGTCTGTAGTTGGTAATTTTAATGACTGGAACAAAGATGCCAACCCGATGAAACTCGAAAACGGCATCTGGAAGTGTACAGTTCATCTTAAACCCGGCAAACATGAGTATCAGTTCGTGGTTAACGATACAGACTGGGTTGTAGATCCTAAGTCAGGCAATGCTGTCAAAAATAAATTTGAAGGAATGAACTCGGTTATCGAAATCAAGTAATGTCGGATCAGGTTTTTTGGGTCGGGCATGCTTTTGACCGTGATTCAATGCCAGTATCGAGTAATTCAGAAAGTTAAAGCAAATGGTCAGGAAGATATACCTCGAAGAAGTCTGCGATCGCGAAAACCTAAGGAGCTTTCTTGGGCGTTTTCGCCGGCTTACCGGCTTGAACATTATCCCGTTCAATGAGCGGGGCGAGGTTGTTATTGGCAAGATTGAAGATGCGCTGCCAGGCATGACTGATGCTTCAGAATTCGTTGATTATCCTTCTTCCGATCTTATCGAACGCCCTGATGGCTCTCTGGTAAGGCTTATGAAGCTCGAATACCGTGGCAGCATGTTTGGTGCTACCCTGATCGGGCCTTTTTTTCAGAAAGAAGTTAACCCCGTCGGTGACGGGCATCTGCCAGTCTTGAGTCGCGAACAACTTGAGGCGGCGGTTGAATCCATAAGCAGCTTTTTTATGCAGATGGTCGATCTTGCGGCCGAAAAAGAGTCTCTGGCCCGCAAAGAAAAGATTCTGTCGGTGCTTGAAGAGGCATCGAACATCATGAATTCAAGTCTTGAATTTCAGAATCTGCTTGAATTTCTCATGGATATCGCCATCGAAATAACCGGCGCAACCTGTGGCGCACTGCTGCTGCGCAAAGAAAACAAAAACTTTCTTGAGGTGGCCGTAGCACGCGGCAAATACCCTCATGAAGTCAAGAAGATACGGGTGCCTTTTGGCCAGGGCATCACCGGCTGGGTTGCCCGTAACAAAGAGGCTCTGAATGTGCCAAACGTTCTGCTCGAACCCCGTTATATCGAAACGCCAGAGTCGATTTATTCCGAGCTTGCCGTGCCGCTGCTGGTGGGCGAAAAGCTGATCGGTGTAGTATCAGTCGATTCTTCTGAGATCAACGCCTTCTCGAAAGACGATGTCATTTCGTTGAATACTCTTGCTTCAATGGTCACCAAGGTTCTCGAAAACGCCAGACTCCTGGCTGACTCAAACCAGAAACTCAAAGAGTTGTCGCGGGTGTTCAAAATTTCAGAGACCCTGTCGGCACGCTCTCTGAGCCGCGATGGCTATTGCATGATGCTTAAAGAAGTCACCGATGCCATCGACTGCAGCGCCGCTTCGCTGATGCTCTATAACAGTGACCGCGAAGAGCTTTGCATGCACGCTTCGTTTGGCCTGCCAGAAGAGCTCGATCTGCTGGCCATTGGCCTTGGAAAGGGCTATCATGGCTGGGTGGCCATTCACAAAAAGCCCCTGCTTATTCAGGATGTTCATCGCGACAACACCATCGCCAGAAGTAATTTTCTTGATCAGTTCGCCAGGGCGTTGCTGATCATACCAATGTTGGCCGCTGACGGCAGGCTTGTCGGGGCTCTTGGTGTCTACCACCGCGAAGAAACCGAAAAAATTTCTGATTCAGATCATGAATTGCTCAATACGATTGGCCGCATCATTACCTCTCATTTCGAGAATGATCGCCTGTTCAATGATTCGAAACGTAAGCTCGAGTATCTCTCGACTCTTTACAAAGTGGGTTCTTCGGTTTCGAAAACCCTGAATATCTCAAAGTTGTTTGACACGATTCTGCAGCAGGTCCAGGAAGTCATGAACGTCGAAAACTGCTCACTTATGGCTTACGACCCCCTGAATGAGTCGCTGACCCTCGATGCGGCCATCGGTCTGCCCAGTAATATGGTCGGGCAGATACAGGTCAAAATCGGCGAGGGCATAGCCGGCTGGGTTGCTCAAAATCGCAAACCAGTTTTGCTGAAAGATGTTTCAAAAGATGCCAGATTTGCCGCTCATCAGGGCCGCCTTGACTATAAGACCAGATCAGTGCTTTCTGTGCCAATTCTTCTCAACTCCGAACTGCTTGGCGTTCTTAACGTTAATAACAAAAGAAGTGGCGAAGCATTTCTTGAAGACGATCTGAATCTTCTGCTCGGCATTTCAGGCCAGATTTCGCAGGCAATTGCCAACGCCAGCCTGCACGAAAAGACTGACAGCCAGGTTGCCGAACTCAGTCTGATTCAAGAACTGGGCAAAGCCATCAATTCGTCGCTCGATCTTGATTCAGTTCTTAATTATTTTATTGATATGACCACTCGAATCACCGACTCTGACAGGGCAACCCTGATGCTCTTCGATGATATCTCAAAAGAGCTTTATGTCGAAGTTTCACGTGGCTTTGAAGACAACGGAGTTCTCGATGTCAGACTCAAGATTGGTGAAGGAGTTGCCGGTCGTGCCGCTCAACTCAGGCGGCCGTTCAAGATAGACAATACCGGCAAAAGCATCGAATACAAAGAGCTTCCCAAAATAGCCAGAAAGACTGATCTCACGCTTATTTCCGCACCTCTTCTCAATAAAGACAATCTGGTAGGGGTCATTAACTGCGAGAGAGTGCTCAGCAAAAAAGGGCCATTCAGCCCTGAAAACCTCGATCTTCTCGAAACTCTTGCCTCTCAGGCTTCAATTGCCATCGAGAATGCCCGCCTTTACCACAACCTGCTGAATGTTTATCTCGAAACGATCAGGTCGCTTGCCGCAGCAATTGACGCAAAAGACAGCTATACGCATGGCCATTCCCGCCGTGTCACCGATTTGAGCGTCGGTCTTGCCCTCGAAATGAACCTGGCCCGTACCGAGGTCGATACAATCAGGCACGCTTCGTTGCTGCACGACGTTGGTAAAATCGGTATTTCTGAGCAGATTCTGCTTAAACCCGGCAGACTTACCGATGACGAATTTGAGACTATCAAGGCCCACCCGCACATCGGTGCCGGCATTCTCAATTCAATCGAGTTTCTCAAAAACGTTTGTGAGATCATAAAGCATCATCATGAGCGCTACGACGGCAAAGGTTACCCCGACAATCTCGCCAGCGACGATATTCCGCTGGGCTCAAGAATAATCTGTGTTGCCGATTCCTTTGATGCCATAACCTCGTGCAGACCCTACCGCAAACCGCTTACTTTCGATGAAGCCACAGAAGAGATTGTGCGCTGCTCGGGCAACCAGTTCGACCCGGTAGTGGTCGAAGCATTCGTCAGATTGCGCACTTCGAAATTTTGCCCGCCATGGTTCAGAGGTGAAATACTCGACCAGTCGCTCGCCGATACTTTTCCATTTCAGCTGTAATTTTACAAAAAAAAATTGACAGTGCCTCAGGTTTTGCATAAACTCCATCTTAATCTTTTGACATGGAGTTTATAATGAGAAAATTCGCTCTGACCCTTATTGCTGCCCTTCTGTTGCCCGCATCGGTTTCGGCCTGGGATCGCTCGTATCAGCCGGCAAACAATGGCAAGATGAATTTCAACAAGGTTACCAGCATCGAAGTTCTTGGCTGGAAATCTGATCTTGACGGCAAAGTGCGCGTTGAAAATACAGGTACCGAAATCGATCTCGACAACGATGTGTCGTTCGATTCAGAAAATCGCTTTGGCTTTAGAATTACACATGTTCTCAGCGAAAAATCAGCTCTTGAACTCTCTTACATGAAACATGACCACAGCGGTAATCTCGTTAAATCCGTAACTTTCGATAACAAGACCTTTAAGGCGAATGCACACATGAGCCTTGAAAACAGCTGGTTCGATCTGGCCTGGGCCTATAATCTCGCCCGTTCGAACAATGTAGCAAAAGACGGTCACGATGCTTTTTATCTCGATGGTATGTTCGGTATTAAATTTAGTAACTCAGACATCAGCGTTTCTGGTGTTGATGCCCTTAATGCCCGACTCGAAGCCGGCTGGAGTGAATCTTACCCGTTGCCATATCTTGGCTTGAACGCCGGCACCCAGGTTTCAGACAACCTCTGGCTCAAAGGCAGTTTCAAGTTGATCAAGGTTAATGCCGGGGGCTATGACGCTCTGCACAACGATTACAACCTTAATGCTGCTTTCAGAGTCAATCCAAATTCGAAAGATACCGAATGGTATATCGATCTTGGTTATCGTGGTGTTAAATACGATCTCGAAGGCGAAGGCGATAAGGCTGAAATCAAATATTCAGGCCCGACCCTTGGTGTTTTCGCCCGCTTCTAAGGCGGTTCTTTTCGGCTTTTTTTCCCGGGGCGGCCCTTGAGGCTGCCCCGGGCCTGTTTTAGGTTAACATTTCTTTGCATTGGTCTTATTGCACAAACAGGATAAAAGAGAGATAGTATTCATGTGAGGTGGCAAATGCAATTTATAGCAAAATTATTGATTGCCGGCATGCTGATAACCAGTATTCCGGCTTCTGCCCTGGAAGAAAACGTTGACCCTGCCCCCTGGACACTGAAAAATTGTCTTGAATACGGCTTAAGTAACCATCCCTTGTTAAAAATTGCCGAAAGCAGCATAGCCTCTGAGAAGGCAAGAATGCTGCAGACCGGTGCGGCCTTTGACCCCAGAGTGAATTTGAGGGCCGGCTGGAATCATTCAAAAATCGATGCCGCACGGGGTAGAAACCTCGCAGATCCCACCACCGACAGCACTTCTGAGTCTGTGTCAGCTTCAAAGCTTCTCTTTGATTCTGGCCAGACTGCTTTGCAGAAAAAGGCGGCCCGCGAATCTCTTGCTGCTGCCAGTTCAAAGTTTACAGCTACCCTTACCGAAGTGGCTGCCAGCATTAAGGCCGCTTTTTTCAGAGCTCAGCAGGCCATGGCTCTGCTTCAGGTGCGCCAGGAAACCCTGGAAGGTTATGAACGGCATCTCGAAAAGGTTGAGAGTTATGTTGAGGTCGGAACCAGGGCCCCATTCGATATCACCCGGGCCCGTGTCGATGTGGCAAACTCGAGGGTTGAGCTGATTAGTGCCAGAAGCAATTTGAAGGTGGCACTCGCCAATCTTGCCCGTGCCGTTGGTCTGCAAAACAGCCTCAATATTGCGCCATATGAAGAAATGGTTCAACCCGCAAACCTTCATGAAGACAAAAATCAGCTTTTGCAGGCTGCCATGAATCGCCCCGATATCAGAGCAGCGCAGTCGCAGGTTAAGGCTGCAGATCTAAGGGTGAGAGAAGCCAGGCTGGGCCATAGTCCCAGTGTTTCTGCCTCTGCCGATTATCAATGGTCTGGAACCATTTCTCCGCTAGATCGTCAATGGGGAATGGGGGTCAGCCTTTCCTGGCCGGTTCTTGACGGTGCCATTACCCGCGCTCAGATTGATTCAGCCAGAAGCAGTCTGAACAATACCGAAGCCAGTCTTGAGAACATCAAGCTTTCAGTCAGTGCCGAGCTCGAAAACTCTCTGACTGGGCTTACTGACGCGCTTGAAAGATTACAGGCGACAACCATTCTGGTTCAGCAGGCAAGCGAAAGCCTGCATCTGGCAGAAGGTCGTTATGATGCCGGCCTGGGCTCGCCGCTTGAGATTACCGATGCCAGAGTTGAATTTGCCCGGGCCCGTGGTAATCACGTGGTTGCCTTTTTTGATAGTTTAATCGCTCAAGCCGAGCTTGATAGAGTCCTGGGAAGACTTCCGCCTGAATATCGCTTTCAGGAAATTGTTGCAACCAAAGATGAATCTGGAGACGCAGAAAAATGAAAAAGCTGATATTTGGCGCGATATTATTTTTAGTTCTTATTGCCGGTTTGGCAGCCTGGTATTTCTGGGGTGCTTCAACGAAGCCCCGTGCTTTTTCAACCGAGGCGGTTACACGCGGTAACATCAGAAATACCATCTCTTCTTCCGGCTCGCTGGCAGCGTTGACCACGGTCGAAGTTGGCTCGCAGGTCAGTGGCAACATTCTCAAACTTTATGCCGATTTTAATGATGAAGTTAAGGCTGGCCAGCTGGTTGCCGAACTCGAGGCCTCTTCTTTCGAAGCACAGATGCAGCAGGCAAAGGCTAACCTCGAGAGTGCCGTTGCCGGTGAACTCGGTACTTTGGCTCAAATGAAGAATCTTGAGGCTTCAATGCTCATGGCAAAAGCTGATATTCAGGGAGCAAAGGCCAATGTCCGAAAAGCAGAAGTCGCAGTAGAAGAGGCAGAACGCAATTTCGGGCGCATTAAAGAACTCTTTGAGCGCAAACTGGTATCGGCTTCTGAAAGAGACTCGGCCAAGACTGCCCTTGATTCTCAAAAGTCTTCACTCGATGCCATCAGAGCTCAGAGTCAGGCAACCAGTGCAAAAGAGCAGGCAATTCTGGCTCAGTTCGAAGCTCTTGAAGCCGATCGAAAAGGGGCACAGGCCCGCATCAGACAAATGGAAGCGCAGCTCAGCGTTGCAAAAATCAATCTGGACCGCACAAAAATTTATTCTCCAATTGATGGGGTGGTTATTTCACGAGAGGTTGACGAAGGGCAGACCGTTGCCGCAAGTCTGCAGGCCCCAAAGCTGTTTGTAATTGCCCAGGATCTGAAAAAAATGCAAATCGATACAGCGGTTGACGAAACAGACATCGGGGTTGTCGCCGCAGGTCAGAAAGTCTCCTTTACGGTTGATGCCTACAAAGATCGAACCTTTTCAGGAACTGTAGATCAGGTGAGGCTTTCTCCCAACGAAACTTCGAATGTCGTGACCTATTCTGTCATGGTTAAAGTTGAGAACGATGATTTGCTTCTTAAACCTGGAATGACTGCCAATGCCGAAATTCTGGTCGGCGACCGCCAGAACGTCTTGCGACTGCCGGTTAAAGCACTGTATTTCAAGGCTCCTGATGATCTGAAAAAAATGTCTGCTCACGAGCACGGGGCCCGCAAAAAGCTGGCAACAGATACGATTCCGGTCTGGGTAATGCCCGAAAATGGCAGCCCTGATTTTAAGACCGTCAGAATAGGGTTCTCAAATCAGGATTTCATTGAATTGCCAGATGAAGACCTGAAAGAAGGAACACAGGTCATTACGGGCATCAGGGGAGAAGCTGCTAACAGTTCCGCGATGGCGGGGGCAAGACGCAGCGGCACAGTCAGAATGAGGCTTTAAAATGAGCCAGGACAAGCCACTGCTTCAGGTCAGCCATCTGACAAAAACCTACTTCATGGACGGAGTTTCTGTTAAAGCCCTGCGAGGGGTTAATCTCAGCTTTTATAAAGGAGAATTCACCTCGATCATGGGGGCTTCCGGCTCAGGAAAGTCGACTATGATGCACATCATGGGCTGTCTGGACCGGCCGACTTCGGGGCAGTATCTGATTGAAGGCGAAGACGTTTCATTGTTCAGCAAAGATCAGCTGGCTCTGGTGCGAAATCGCCGTATCGGCTTCGTTTTTCAGGGTTTTAACCTGTTATCACGTACCAGCGCCCTTGAAAATGTTGAACTGCCGATGATTTACGCCGGAGTTTCAGCAGAGGAACGTTTCGAAAGGGCTATGAACGCACTTGCTTCGGTTGGTCTGAAGGGTCGTGAACATCATCATCCGAATCAGTTGTCTGGCGGGCAGCAGCAGCGTGTGGCCATCGCCAGATCATTGGTTAACCAGCCTTCGGTAATTCTTGCCGATGAGCCCACCGGAAATCTTGACTCCTATTCGAGTGTAGAGATCATGGGAATTTTTCAGGAGCTCAATGCCAGGGGCATTTCGATTGTTCTGATTACCCATGAGCCTGATATTGCCATGTATACTTCGAGGGTTATCAGATTGTCTGATGGTCAGGTAGTTGCTGATGAACCTGTGGTTAAACGCCTTGTTGCCAGCGAAGAAATCAAAAAGCACCGTCGGCCAGGCTCTTCAGATGAAATTGATGAAGAAACCGGGTCGCAGGGAGGTCAGAAATGAGTTTCTGGGGCATTATCAAGCTGGCTTTTATCAGTCTTGGCCGCAATAAAATGCGTTCATTTCTGACTGCGCTTGGCATCATAATTGGTGTTACATCAGTTGTTGCAATGGTTGCTGTTGGCCAGGGGGCCTACTATTCAGTACAGGAAAGCATCTCGAAAATGGGCACCAACCTGATTATGATCATGCCGGGTGGAGGCAAAAAGAGAGGATTTCATGGCCCTCCGGGTACTTCAAATACCCTCACCGCAGAAGATGCAGAAGCTCTCGCCAGAGACTGCCCTTCAGTGAGTGTCACAACCCCCATCGTCAGAAATTCAGGTCAGGTTATTTTTGGCAACAACAACTGGTCAACCACGGTCATGGGAGTTAACGAACATTATCTCAGTATAGCCTCACGCGAAATCATCGATGGCAGGTATTTTTCGCAAACAGAAATCAGAAGTGGCCACAAGGTGTGCGTGATTGGCAAAACCGTTGTCGAAAATCTTTTTGGTAATCGTAACCCGATCGGGCAGGTAATTAGATTCAAAAAAATGCCGGTTATGGTAATCGGGGTTCTGAAAGACCGTGGCGAAACCGGTATGGGCGGTGGCAGCCAGGATGACCTCATGTTGATGCCCTTCTCGGTGGTTCAACGACGCGTGCTGGGTATTAATCACGTGCAGATGATCCACCTGTCAGCTATTTCCCAGGAGGCCGTAGAGTCGGCAAAAGAAGAAATCGAGCAGCTGTTGAAACGCCGGCATCGTATAAGAGAGGGCCAGGATAACGATTTCGATATTCGCACCCAGGATGACATTGCAGAAATGGCCGGTACTACCCTGACTATCATCGGTCTGCTTCTGGGTGCCATCGCATCAGTATCTTTGCTGGTAGGCGGCATCGGCATCATGAATATCATGCTGGTGTCTGTTACTGAGCGAACGCGCGAGATTGGTATCAGAATGGCAATTGGTGCCAAAACCGGCGACATTCTTTATCAGTTTCTGGTTGAGTCAGTTGTTTTGAGCTGTGTGGGTGGTATTTTTGGTATTTTTGGGGGCTATGGCCTGTCGCAGATTATCGGCAAGTTCGTCGAGTTTGAGCCGGTTGTATCGAACGCCTCAATTATTGTTTCGATCGGCTTTTCTGGTGCCGTGGGTGTGTTTTTTGGCCTTTACCCGGCCTGGAAAGCTTCGCAGCTCGATCCTATTGAAGCCTTCAGATACGAATAATGCTTAATCGACAACGCTTAAAGTGTGTCTCCAAGATAAACATTCGAAAAATCGCTCGGTGGAAAACTCTTTAAATGCTCGATCAGTGACCCCGGGTAAAAACGGAAGTGGTGCAATTCGTTAACTGGCAGCCAGATGATGCCTGTCTGCATGGCATCTTCTTCAAATGATTTTCTTGAATTTACCGGCTCTTTGAGATTGCAGGCAAAGATGAATTCAATCTGGTGAATAGTTGCGTCGAACTCCGCAAGTTCATGATTGGCCGAGATGTACTCGCGAATGAAATACATGTTGCCGACCTCAACCAGAGCTCCAATTTCTTCAAGACATTCCCGGATCACGGCTTCTTTGAGAGTTTCACCGTGATTCTGCCCCCCGCCCGGTAAAAGAAAAAAATCGCCCAACAGGTCGCGGTTACTGGTGCATAGAACCTTTCCCTCTGAGATTATGAGTGCTTTGGCTGAATTGCGTAGCGGGCGGGCCGGCATTGCAAAAGCGGCCGGTTTTTTACGCTTTGATTCACTTTTCATGTTTGGCTGCCGTCATTACCGGGTTGTTTCGCTGCGCTCGCGCAAAAAAATGTAGAAAAAATGCGGCTGTTCGTCGACTGACCGTTTTTTCAAGATCGATGCCGGCCGGCGCTTCGATAAAAATACTGTTGCCTTTGCACTCGCTGCCGGGTCTGGAATCAAGGCCGATCGGCTCACCAAGTCTTTCGCCCTCTTTCGAAATCAACTGCAGAAGTGAATTGCGTTGTTCGCTGTCGGGAACAAACATCTGCAGTTTGCTCATGCTGCGGGCTGCAATCAGACGCAAATGTTTAACGGGCTTCATCCAGACCGGCAAATGGGCTTTTGTGACCTTATTTAAGGCTTCAAAGCTAATTTCTGCTGCCAGTGAAGGGCGATTCCGCACCATTTTATCAAAAGCCGCAAACTCTTCACCCAGGAGCTTTGTCTGGTTGTCGAGGTGGTTAACGACATTACCTGCAATGTTTTCGGGGCAGATGATCAGCATGTCGTTTTTAAGCTCGAGGTGAAGCCTGCTTAGACCTTCAACTGGCGATTTAAAATTTGAGTGCAGACCAGAAACAGTTTTGGTC